>NZ_JAVKEW010000083.1:0-85976 GCF_040226375.1 Coleofasciculus sp. G2-EDA-02
CATTTTACCACTTTTAGCTTATGGTAGAATTATAGCATAGGAAAGCTAACACTCGCAACTAAAGTTGCTTGGCTAAACGCCTCGCTCGGTTTCATCCCTCGGATAAATCACGAGGGCTTTCACCATCGCTTACCTTGTAAGGGAATTCTGGGGGGAACGGTTTCTACGAGACGCTGTAGTAATTCCGGGAGACGATCGCGGAGTGGTTCTAGGCGTTGAGCCAATTCGTCTGGTACGTGAATGGTGAGTTCAGCCATTGTTGCTTTTTCGTATCTGAAAAACTGTGAGTTTATAACCAGCTTGGATGAGTTATGTTCTCTCTATCTTATGCTAAATTGCCGCAATTGCATCTAAAATATCTTGCAGCCGTTCCGCCTCTCGCCTCATAGCATTACAGCCTCATGCAAAATGCGATCGCGACTGCGTTCTTTCAACATATCCACCGTAGCAATATCAACTTTGCGATTGAGTAGCTGTTCTAAATCAATTAATAGTCCTCCGGGAAACTAATCTTATTCAGTCCTTTCCTAATTTCGAGAATGGCATCACCTCCTGGATCTCGACTCTCATTGACCCAGTGGTGAATTGTTGATCGCCCAATACCCATTGCCACCGCCAACTTATTTTGGCTAATGCCGTAGGCTTCCAACACCTGTCTTAAAGATTTTCCTGCCTTTCGCATGGTTTCTATCGTGCCAGAGGCAAATGACTTATCTAAATACAAGCCAATAAACTCCTCGGCTGCTGCTGGATTAATCGTATTCAGTCCCTTCCTAATTTCTAAGATGGCATCGCCGACGGGATCTGCCACCTCATAAACCCAGCGGTGAACATTAGAACGCCCCACTTGCATTACCACGGCTAATCGATTTTGGGTAATGCCATAACTTTCCAAGACCTGTTTGAGTGCTTTGCCTGCTTTTCCCATGCCTCAGATTGTGTCAAAGGCTGACAACCGGATAAATGTTGACAAAACCCTTTCCCTATAACGACTCCTCACCCTCATCTGACTCATCCAGATACAACCTAATGAACTCGTCGGCTGCCGCCGGATTAATTTTATTCAGTCCTTTTCTAATTTGGAGGATAGCATCACCGGATGGATCTCGATTGTCATTAACCCAACGGTTGATACTAGAACGTCCAATACCCATCGCCACCGCCAACTTATTTTGGCTAATGCGATAGGTATCTAACACCTGCTTTAACACTGTGCCTGCTTTTCCCATGCCCTTGATTGTGTCAAAGGCTTACAATCACGTAAATGTTGACAAAGTTATACATCAAGATAAAATTAAAAGCATTGCACTTTGTCAACATCGCCGTCAACTAACGTCCTCTGGGTACATATCGAAGGATTGGGCGGTTACTTTATTAGTTACCGCAAGCTAGAACAGTGGATTGCCGCTTGTCGTACCCTAATCCGCTTCTGCCCAAACCTGGAAACCCTCAATACCCTTTGGTTACTCATCTACCAAGAATCTCAACGATACACAAAAGAAGGCTTTTCTCGACTCGAAGCCATCTGGCAACAAAGGCAAACTGATTTGCGCGATCGCTATGGCAAAATGAGGTAATCTCGGCAAACACGATTAGAAAGATAACCATAATGTTAAGAATCGGTAAAATACTCACCGCTTTATCACTCTCGCTATTTTTACTGGTGACGGCTTGTGCCGCACCATCCACCGCTCCCCCACCCTCAACCGAAGCACCTCAAACTAACACTGAGCAACCCACTCAGGCGCCCACAGGCGAACCTTTGGCTGGGGGGCAATTTAATAAATTCTTCCCCAACCCTAGCGGTGATTACCAGCGAATATTTGCCCAAGAGAAAACTGGATTTGCCGAAGCGAAGTTGAAACAGGATGGCAAGGATGTGGCGGTGCTGTCGATTAATGATTTAGCCAATAACCCAAGTGCGGCTAAGAAATTCCAGGATAGCACTAAAACAATTGCAGGCTATCCCGGTGTAGAACAGGGGAAGACACAAACTGCGATTCTAGTTCGCGATCGCTTCCAAGTCAAAGTCCAATCCCGTGACGACTCCTTTACCCCTAGCGATCGCGAGGCTTGGTTGGAAAAATTTGACCTGCAAGGATTATCCCAACTCAAATAAAATTGGTCATTTGTCAAAACACTGATTTCCCAGATTTATTGTCCAGATGCGGGTAGGGGATGAAAGCTTAGTTACACGGATTACACAGAAAGGTTAGTTCTCTATCATTCATTTGTCCTTTGTCATTGGGAACAAACTAAAGATATCATTGAAACGATTTATAGGAGACTTTACATGAGTAAATCTATTATTGAATTAGTTGATAACTTACCTCAAGGTGGGCTAACCGTTTCCGTCTTGAAAGCCTTAGACTTTGTTGCTCCCGGTGATTGGCAAAATGTAGTCGGCTTTGAAAATACCGTGCGCGAGGTGACAGGTGAAGATGATCCGGCATTAATTCAGGATATTAGTGAACGCGCTCTTTGGCTCTATAACGATAAGTCCCAAGGCTATCAACGGGCAATTTGGCTTTTTCAATCCGTTGATAGTGCGGATTTTGCCCTCGGTGCGGCTGCTTTAGCCAATAAAATTGGTGAACGAGTTTCGTTTCTGGGATTTTTAAATCGGTTGACGCCCAAAGCTGATACGGCACAAACCATCGATCTGTGTTTAAAAGTTGTGGCAGAATTGGTGGCGTTTTGTCAAATTAACGGCATTCCTGGAGACAGTATTGGGGATTTTGTCAATGCTTTAGCCGATTATAGCGGTGAGTCAATGATCCGGATGGCGGGGCTCATCTGTATTGATGGTTTGATTCCCCTGGGTCCCGATTTCATTCAAGTGGCGCAATCGACTCTTTCTGGGTTAAGTCCCTCTGGCTTAGAACAAAATTCAACCTTCCAACAAATCAGTAGTTTAATTCCAGGAAATAGTTCTCAAGGAAAGCTGAACTTTATTGGGGAAAGCTTCGATGCGGTGAAAGGTTGGATGGGTGGCGTCGTCGCCGCGAGAGGGTTGACACCCAAAAAGGTGGTTAATCACCTGCAAGGATTTGTGGAAATTGCGGATGATAAGTTGGACTATCTTGCCGCATTCTTAGACACGTCAACGAATTATTACGAACATACTGGCACTCAAACCGTCGCCCGTCGTTTAATCGAACGAGCAGCGGCTGAAATTTGATAGTCTGTTTCCATAAAGCCCGGTTCTAAAACATTTAGGTGTGTTTCAAATTCCTCACCCAGGTAAATAACAAAAGCGCGATCGCGAATCCTCCGGCGAATCCGGAAATCAGTGGGGTATCTGTATGACGCAGTGCGATCGCACCATAAGCCCAAGCAATTACTAGGGGAAAGGCAATATCCGATCGCTGAATAATCACCGTTGCTGTGATTACCGCCCCAACCATGAGGGCAATTGCCGTCCACGCTGAAGGGTCAATCCCCCACCCACTCCAGCCGAGGTCGTAGAGTACAATTGCTACATTCAGAATTGTGGCTACACTGATCCACGCCAAATAGATACTCACAGGAATGTGAACATACCATTTCTGCTTCCGAGACACCCTGACAGAACCAATGCCCAACCGCAAATAAACTCGAATCAGTGGCACTAAAATCCCCAGCATCGCCACCAGCGACAGCGCGAACTGGCGATACTGGAACAGAAACACCCAAGCAATCTGGGCAAAACTCGCCAGCACTAAACTATAGCCCATCTGGCGCAAATGAGGATTTTGCTCCTGGTTGGGCAGTACCTGATAGATCCCCAAACTAATCAAACCCAGATAAATAATTCCCCAGATGGCAAAGGCATAGCTGGCTGGGATAATCTTAATCTCTCCAAAAATAGTATTGGAGATTTCGCCGATTGTCAGTCCACCAATCGGTGCGATATTTGCCCAGATATTAATGCCAAAAGCAGCGAGGATAGCACTTAACGTGAGAACTTGCCTAAGGCGATCTGGGTTTAAAGAGTTGAACTGTTTCATGTTACCGCCGAGTTAAAATCTCGGTTATGCTGGAGGTCACTTAAGTTTTTGTTTAATAAATGCCACGAGCTGTCCCATTTGTTTCTTCAACCCATCAATTTCTGCCTGTAAATGTTCAATTTTTGCCTTTAAGGCTTGAACTTCGTCTGATGAAACACCGGGAGCTTCAGCCGCAGGAACTTCTTCTTTGGGCGGCACAGCCATGACTGGGCGTTTTTTCGCCTTTGCCATCGCTTCCTTAATCGCATCAACCAGTTGCTTCTTTTCAAAGGGCTTTTCGACAAAGGCAAAATACTCAAATGGCTCAGGTATTTTTTCCGTTACTTCTTCCTTTCGACCTGACATTAATACCAAAGGAATGCTCTGGAGAGTACCATCACTTTGAATTTGTTGGAAAACATCCCAACCGCTCATTTTAGGGAGCAGGAAATCTAACATAATTAGATTGGGATGCTCCTGATTGATTAGATTGAGACCTTCAATACCATCTTTGGCTTCTAGCACTTCAAAGTTACCGGGCGGCAACATTTCTTTAACGCGCATCCGGATGACTCGACTGTCATCAATAACTAATATTTTATGGCTTGCCACGACTGACTCCTTTGGAGAGGTAAAAGAAAAACGTCTTAAGCCCAGGTAGAGCAGACCCCATAATTCCACTCAGACAGACCTTACAGAGTCTGTTTCTGGGAAAACAACGGATGACCGACCCACACCTGTAACTTTTTTGCTGTTTTGAGATCGAACCCAAAAGCACTCATCGAAAATTGAGGTTGGTAAGGGGGCGAATGGAAACCCCTGTCATTTATGTATGGGGAGGATCTTGCCCTCTTACATAAACAGCAGTCCGACAGGACTTCCTTTGAGTGAGAAGCTGTTGGTATCCATTACCCTCGTGTAGACGACTGCATATTTGAATTGAAACCCCTACCGCCTTGGATTTACTTGCCGCGTTCGATGTATTGCATTCACCTTTCGTCTGGGCAATTACAGACTCGTGTTTTCAAGCTGTACGCATAGGGGTTAATTTTTGGGGTATGGTTGCCCCTAACTTCCGTTTCCGGAGTGACGTTAGCTTCGCCAATGTTATGCCTCGGTACTATCTCCAACACACTGGTTTAACCCTGTAAGCCTGTTTAATGCTGGAGTTGTAGAGCTACAAACTAGCTACGAATTTGTAGGTACGAACTTTAACTCTTGGGCATAACGTAGACCGCGTAGGTCTTAGGCTGGTCAGGTATGGGCTAAATTCCAAGCCCCCGCCTTTAGGCGTGGGGTTCCTGACTGTCCATGATTCTAGATTAATCTGCTTGGTTGGTTGAGAGCAAAACTCGGATCGCATCAGAGTCCGAGTAAAATGCTTTACCATTTGTATCGTAAAGAGTAACACTCTTGCTGATAGCTCATCAAAATTACTATGGATTTGCCTACTCAACCCAATCTGTCTGCTAAAAACCTTTGGCGAGAGGAAATTACTGCCCTACCGACTTGGTTGCGACGCCCCATTGGTAACGCCAGTGATATCTCCACGGTGCAGCGCATTGTTAAACAACGGCAAATTCACACGATCTGTGAAGAGGGGCGCTGTCCCAATCGGGGGGAGTGTTATGCTAACAAAACTGCGACCTTTTTGCTAATGGGTCCAACCTGTACCCGTGCTTGTGCTTTTTGTCAAGTGGATAAGGGTCATTCTCCTATGCCTCTTGATCCCGAAGAACCCCAGAAAATTGCCGAATCGGTTCAGTTATTGGGGTTGCAGTATGTGGTACTGACATCAGTAGCGCGAGATGATTTACCGGATCAGGGCGCAGGTTGGTTTGTTGCCACAATGGATGCCATCCGGCGACTGAATCCAGATACTCAAATTGAGGTGCTAACGGCAGATTTTTGGGGCGGGAGAGGTACAGACAATCAAACTCCAACCGAGTTGCAGCGCCAACGGGTGAAAACAGTGGTTCAGGCGCATCCCGCTTGTTATAACCACAACATTGAAACCGTAAAACGACTGCAAGGACAAGTGCGCCGGGGTGCCCAATATGAGCGATCGCTGGATGTTCTGCGCCTCGTCAAAACCCTTGACCCGACAATTCCCACGAAGTCAGGATTGATGTTGGGACATGGAGAGACGGAAGCTGAGGTGATAGAAGCCATGGAGGATTTGCGCCGCGCTGAATGCGATCGCCTCACCCTAGGACAATACATGCGTCCTTCTCTGGAACACCTGAGAGTGCAACGCTATTGGACACCAGAGGAATTTGACCGACTCGGTGCGATCGCCAAAGACATGGGTTTCACTCATGTCCGTTCTGGTCCCTTGGTTCGCAGTTCCTACCACGCGGGTGAATGACCAGAATTCATCAAGCCTTGTCGTGTGTCGTTCGCCCACCGATATTCAGCCCTGGATCGAGAGGAACACCAGTTCCATAAGATTCAGTCACTTCCTGGGGCAAATTGGAAATAATTGGTTCCTCGGTATCTTCATCTTCTACCGGTGTATCCGAAACTAGGTCAGTATCTTCGATGGGTACATCAGAAAGATTTCCGGCTTCGTTTGGATGGAGTTCTTGGTTGGGTTTACGAGTCATATCAGCCATAATGTTTCTGTCAATCCTGGGAATATCTATAACTGCAACCTATCTTAAGATTTGAGTCAATCGAATCTGCAAATAGGATGAAAATTTAGCCGTCTCGATCATGGAACGGCACAACTGGTTATAGTTGGTTGATTAAGCTAGCCGAAAGATATATCGAAGTCTGCTTCGTTGACAAATCTTATACAGCGCGATCGGCGCATAAATACCTATGACTGTACCCAGGATAAGGTGTGCGATCGGCTCAATGGGAAGCATCGCCTATTGGTAATCTAATCGATGAGCTGTGACCCATTAACAATCAACAATCACTATTATTAACTTTGGATTTTAAGCGCATATTCCCGGAATCGCTCCAAATCTGCTTGAATCGTAGACTCGACAATTTGACCTAAGAACAAACCATCCATCAACTTACCCAAAATGCCAGGAATATCGTAAGCCACAGTAAGTTTAACAACACTACTTCCGTGGCGATCATAAAAGCGTACTGCACCCCGATTAGGCAAACCATCCACAGATTCCCACTGAATAATCTGATGGGGTACTAATTTTAGAATGCGGGAGAGCCAGCTAAATTCAAAGCCACTGCTGGCGAGTTTCCAACGGGATAAATCTGGATTGTCTTCGAGGACTTGTACCGAGTCAATCCACTTCATCCAGCGAGGCATTTGCTCTAAATCAGACCAGAGGCTCCAAACGGTTTCCATTGGCACCTCGACTTCAACCTGTACACTGTGTTCTAACCAGTCAGATTTATTTGTCATTTGTTTATGTCATTTGTCAGGGAACAGGTAATTCAAATTCATAATTCATAGCAAGTTAGTTGTAGATCATAATAGTAGTTTCTCTCCCCCTGCTTCCCCTGCAAGGGCGGGTTTAGTCACGTTATCGGTTGTTTCCAGAACGTTATCTGTAAAACCCGCCCCTACATCCCGAGCTTCCCCGGTTCTCAGATAACTTGTGAACTACTCAGGCTTACTTCGTAGAAGCCTGAGCTTCTGATTTCACAGGGAATTGCGTCAGCTTAGATTTACGCCCAAGCTTCGGTCTCACATCCCCTCCATCAGCAGTAGTCCCAGTCCCTGAGACCAATAAAATTCTGATGCCTTCTGCTCTAATATTTGCTGAAGCATTGCCGTCTCTATCATGGTGAGTGCCACAACTAGGGCAAGTCCATGACCTAACCTCTAAGGGCATCTCGTCTACCTGATAATGGCAGTTTGAGCAGAGTTTAGAACTAGGGAACCATCGGTCAATTTCTACCAGTACCTTACCCTCTTCTTCAAGCTTGTACGATAGGAAATTGACGAACATCCCCCAGCCCACATCAGAAATAGATGCAGCTAGTTTGTGGTTACGAACCATGCCCTTGGTATTCAGACTTTCGACTACGATGACTTGGTTTTCGTCAACAAGCTTTCTGGACAGCTTATGCAGGTAGTCTTGACGGACATTACTAACTCGTTCGTGAACCTTAGCTACCAGTTTTCTGGCTTTATTCCTTGAGTTGCTTCCTTTCTCCTTTCTGTCTAATTTCCGTTGTTTCCGCTTTAGATTGCGTTCATGTTTGGCTAAGTGCTTGGGATTAGCATATTTAGAGGTTTTGACCCCATCATTGACAATAGCGAAGTTCTTCAGCCCTAGATCAATCCCAACTACCAAGCCATCGGTGTTAGTCGGCGGGTTATTCCCTTCTACCTCGGTCAAGACGGATGCAAAATACTTGCCCGATGGCGTCATACTTACCGTTACCGTCTTGATTGTTCCCTGAATGGGGCGGTGTATTCTTGCCTTAACTTTTGCCACGCGACCCGGAAACTTAAGACAATCACCTGCAACTTTGACCGATTGAGGATACTGAATGGACTGCTTATTCCTTTTAGCTTTGAACCTTGGATATTTGGCTCTACCATCGAAAAAGTTTTTGTAGGCAGTCACTAGGTTGAGCGTAGTAGCCTGTAACACCTGAGAATAACACTCAGATAACCAACACCTTTCCTCCTGTCTCTTTAGTTTAGGTAAGAGTGCATTCAATGCAGAACGGTTCAAGCCTTTGCCCGTTAACTGGTAAGTTTCAATGCACAAATTGAGTGCATAATTCCACCACCAGCGACTACAGCCAAAGTGTTGAGCTAGTATCACTTGTTGTTCAGTTGTCGGGTACAGCCTTACCTTGACGGCTTGATGTCGCATTGTTTATCACCTCTTCTTACCAGTATATACTATTTAGGGTAAGGCTGTCCGGAAGATGGGAAATTGAGGAACGAAATTTCCCACTGTCCATCCTCACCCTACGAGAGTTGAGGGTGAGGACTTCCGTGATCACGTTAAGTCGTGGTAACCAGGGTTGGTTCTACAGGTTTTTGTACATGTTCTAGAATCGCCTTAGCTGCACGCCGCCCGGATAGGGTTGCTCCTTCCATACTATCGATGTAATCTTGTTGGGTGTAGCTCCCTGCTAAGAAGAAGTTGCTCACTGGGGTTTTTTGGTTAGGGCGATAGGAGTCCATTCCTGGAGCTTCTCGGTAAAGAGATTGAGCTAATTTAACCACACTGTACCAGGTCATGTTCAATTCCCGCGAAGAAGGGAAGAGTTCGTGGACTTGCTGGAGGACATGTTGGGCGATGGATTCATTATTTTGCCGGATAAAGGGATCACCGGGTGTTAGTACTAATTGTAACAGTGACCCTTGTCCTTCTTTGTAATAGTCACTGGGGCTGGTTAAGGCTAAGTCGGCAAAGCAGGAGAAGTCCGCATCGGGAGTATAGAGGAGATTATCCATCCCCGCCGCTTGTGCCAGTTGCTTCCGTTTTTGAGCATCATGGAGTTCTGTTACCCAGCCATCAAAGCGCAGTTGCACGGTGGCGACAGGTACAGTGTCTAGCTGGTAGAGATTGTCAAACTCTGACCATTTGCGCCATGATTCTGGCAACAGACGCTGCACTCCAGGTACATCGGCGGCGCAAACGTAAGCATCAGCGGTAATGGTTTCTTCGCTTTCACCTTGGGCGATGACTAAACCTGTCACATTAGCTGAGTCTCCTGTCTCGGTGTAGAGGATTTCTCTCACCCGTCGCCTGGTATAAATTTTTGCCCCTCGCGCTTCGAGGTAATTAATAATCGGTTGATGTAAATATTCATTCGGCGAACCTTCCAGCATCCTGAGAATTGATGCTTCTGTTCTGGCTGCAAAGAACTGGAAGATTGTCAACATGCAACGGGCAGAGATATTCTCTGTATCGATAAAACCGAGGGCGTAGGCGATGGGATTCCACATCCGTTTTAAACTGCCGTTAGATCCCCCATGCTTGCGGAACCAGTCGGCAAAGCTAATTTTATCCAAGTCGCGAATCGTTTGCATTGCCCCGTCAAAGTCGATCAAGCCGCGTACTAGGGGACTGGTTCCGAGTGCGATCGCGTTTTGTAGCTTATCCTGAAGTGATAGCTGGGAGGTGGTGAAAAAGGCTTTGAGTCCATTAAATGGCGCTCCTGTGATAAAGCGAAAGTCTAGCGCTCCCGTGCGTCCACCACGATTAATAAAGGTATGGGTATGTTCTTTGAGACGTAGGTTCTCCAACGCCCCTACCTGGTTCATTAAGTCAAACAAGTTGTAGTAGCAGCCAAAAAAGACGTGCAACCCCATCTCGATGTGATTGCCCTCGGCGTCTACCCAACTGCCAACTTTGCCGCCCACGAATGGACGGGATTCAAAGATTTCTACATGGTGTCCGGCATCGACTAATTCTACAGCCGTCGCCATTCCGGCAAGTCCTGCCCCAACGATCGCAACGCGCATCGTAGCTCTTCCTTTTCAGTTTTCTTTACAGATTGTAATAGAATTTGGTATCCAAATGCAGCATATAGGCTTGCGATCGCCGTTTTGTTTGGTGGGATGAAATCTTGATAAAGTTGGCTAAACAGAGTTGCTGATGTCAGCCAATAGGAATTAGAATGTACAAAGTGTCTTACATGTTATACAGTAAGTATTACAGACTTACCAGTCTACAAAAATTGGGTAAGGCAAATATCTTGCCAAAGAGAAAGCAGGAAAGGTTACTCAATCTGAACATCAGGGTTGCTAGTTACAGATAGAACACCCAACAAAGTCTTTCTACAGGCTCAGCCTCCTAGACGTGAGCCTAACTCTAACTGAGCCGACAGGCAATAGCAGTTTTAATGTCACTGTTTTTGCTTAATCATTTTTAATGCAACTCAAATGTGTTTGAACAACAAAGAACGTAAAAGAGAGGAAGAGAAGGTATTACTATCTTCCCTAGCGGTTGAAGTCGATACTATTTTTTTGAAACTTCGCAAAGCGGATCAAGTCATTCGGAATGAACTTAATTTACTAAATTATCCCAGCATTAAATCCTTTGAAAAGAGCTGGATTGAGCCAATCCATGTCGAAGAACTAAAAAAGATTATTTATAAAATTCCACCTCAACATTTATTGGTAGATGAGTATGTTCTCTACATGCTTGACAGCCAAACAACTAGTATATTCGATTTAGTTGAAGATTATAATCATTCCCTAGAACACCGCAATAAACTGCAACAAAGCAATGATTGTAGTACCCTAAAGAATGTCGATGAACAGTTAGGTTATTCGATTCGACGTTTGGGGGCGATGATCTATCATTTAAATATTCATTTAAATTTGCTAACTGTCTTGTTAGTTAAAGCCCCGATTCTCACCGAGCATCAACAAATCGTTATTAACGACAGCAAAGATAAGTTAGAAAAAAATCTGCTGGATGATTGGGATAAATGGCACGACAATGTTCGGTTTATAGAAATCACCATTGATGAACCTTATGCGATTGTAACGTGGGCAATGGAAGATCTTTGTGGAGATGCCCTTCTTCAGCAGGATCGAGGCGGTTGGCAATTGATGACGATCAGTACAAGCCGATTCGACACGAAAGCCTTGGAACCCGTAAATATTTCCTTGGATGCAGCTCAACGCTTGCTCAAGCGTCATTACCAGAAACTTGAATATTAATTCCTTCTTCTTCGGCAGCATATCAAAGCAAACACCAAACATTTTTCTAGGTTAGATTGACGTTAGGAAACCCGACAAAATCCCAGGCTAAAGCCTTTACTACGAACCAAATCTTGTCCGACGCCTTAGACAAATCGGATTGTGCGAATTTCTCGCCATAGTTCTTGGTACTGCTCAATCGCTTCTTGGGGTAAAGGATGCAGAAATTCACTGGCGTTGAGGATAGAGGGTTCTGGTAAAAGTATCGAACTGTTTTGCAGTTGGTTTGGTAACGTAGCCGGATTCAGGCTAACCATTATCGGTGAAGCCCCATGAGTTAATAAAGAAATGTCAATCGCGGATTGTTTTTGCCAGCAAAAATTAATCCATTGCTGGGATAATGATGTGAACGTTTCTGAGTCTGGCGATTCAGCCGCCGTCTCTTGCACAGCAGGTTGTACCCACACATCTGCCCAAAGGGATGTTCCTGAACGAGGAACGACGGATTGAATTTGGCGATCGCGTCCGCGCAGGGATAATATATCGGTAGACCAACCCACGGCTAGCCAAGTATCGCCTAAAATCAGGGGTTCTAGGTAGTGATCTGAACTGTAAAGTTTAACCTGTTTATGTAGCTCTAAGAGTTCGGTTTTCAGATTGGGGACTTGACTCAAGTTGGCGGTATTATAGGAGAATCCTAATTTTTTCAAGGTCAACCCAATCACCTCTCGCGGACTATCGAGTAACGAGATGCGATCGCGTAATTCTTTTCGCCACAAGTCACTCCAATCCGTCGGGGTCCACCCTAATTCCTCAAACTTATCGCGGCGATAGGCAATAACCACTGTCCCCCAGCGATAGGGTGCGCCCCAAATTAATCCCGATTCATCAAGTTGTCCTTGGCGATTGCGTCTGACAATTGCTTGCCAACGGGGGGGTAACTGTTGCCATCCCGGTAATTCTAACAGTTCTAGGGGTTGAATCAGTTGCTGCTCAATGGCTGATTCTAACCAATAACTTCCTAATGTGACCAAATTTGCGATCGCGGGTGGCTGGCGACTAATCAGAGGAATAGGAAACCGCTGCGGGGATTCTGGGTTCTGTGCTTGTCGTTTCCACACCAAAAGGTGCTCGTATATATCCTTAAGCTGGGCTTGTGGGTCAAACTTGAGCCTCACGGGTGAGTTTAGGGTTTGGCGAAATTCAGCCAATAGCTGAACGGGAATTGAATCTTGCAACAGTTCTACATTCAAAGCCGTTGGCTGTCTATTGCCACACCCAGACGCCAATTGCCCCAGTGCTAGGGCGCTAGCGCCCATTAGAAAGGGGCGTCGTTTCATCCCGAAAATCCAGTAAATTGATGGAATGGATGCGTGTTCTTTCAACAAACTAACATAATTTTTGTGTTCTTTGAGACGGACAGTAAAATAACCCATCTGTTATACAAGTGACCAGTGACCCGTGACTCGTTCATGAACCGCGCCTTACTTCGTGAAGACGCGGATTGGCAGAGGGAACCTGCCAGGAAGTCATGAATAGGGCATAAGTTGGTAGGGGATAACCACTTCCAAGCATTTCTCTAGCTTGGCTTAAATGTAGGTCTAGGAATCTCTAGGCACTGGGTAAGTCCAGGACACACCCCTATCAATGCCTTAAGAGACGTAAACATTTACACGAATGGATTATCTCTATGAATCGTGTTCCAGTAGTTAGCAAAGAAGGAAAACCACTGATGCCTACCAAACCCTCCAGGGCTAGACGGTGGGTCAAAGAAGGTAAGGCAGTGGGGAAATGGTCAGACCTGGGCGTCTATTATTTCCAGCTCACCACATCACCATCGGCTGAGGAGGTGCAACCAATTGCTGTTGGAGTGCTCCCTTGTAAGTCCTACTCCGGTGTCGGTGTCCAGTCCGCTAAATGTACCCTGCTACAACTACACCTGATCCTCCCTTTTGGGCGGGTCAAGAAACGGATGGAAACCCGCGCCATGCTGCGACGGGGGCGACGGGGACGGCGGATTAACCGAGATGACCCATTCAGGCAACGTAACCATCGGCAATGCAGGTTTGATAATCGCAAAGGTCACAAAATACCCCCATCCATTAAAGCCTCCCGGCAGTTGGAGTTACGGACAGTTATGGAATTGGCGGCTATCTTCCCGGTGACAGCGATTGGTTATGAGCGGGTCAGAGCCGACATAGACCTTTCCCAACGCAAACGTGCTAAATCGGGTAAGGGCTTCTCTCCGGTGATGACGGGTCAGAATTGGGCGATATCCCAGATGGAAAAAATCGCCCCTGTCTATGTCCGGCATGGTTGGCAAAAGGATGGGAACGGCACGTCTCAACTCCGAACCCAACTGGGGTCAGAGAAGGATAAGGCTAACAAGTCCAGAGCTAAACCGGAGACTCACGCGGTTGATGGGGTGACACTGGCTTGCGGGTACTTTGTCAAGTATGTCCCGTTCGCTGGTTCTAACTCCCATGGTTACACCCACAAGGGTAGCGTTAACGTGACCCCTTCCCCATTTAAAACCATCACCCGTCCTGGTGCGGTGAAGCGGGGGAAAGAGTATGGGTTCTTCCGTCGTCAATTACACTTTGAAGTACCGGATAAGTCGGGGGTAAGGAAGCGTAAGGGTGGAACGATTACACCATTTGGTCTAAGGATTGGTGATTTGGTAAGAGCAGAGAAATCCGGAAAAGTCTACATTGGCTATGTTGGTGGGTTCACCGACACTCAAAAGACTAAAAATATTTCCGTTTGCGACTACACATGGAAACGTATTGGTCAATTTGCCCCTAGTAAAGTTGAGTTAATCAGGAGAAATAATGGCTTATGTGTAGCTTAGGCAAGAACTGGATGCCTCCATTCTTCCGGCATCCCGCTATCCTTCCTCACCCTACGAGAGTTGAGGGTGAGGACTCCCGCGAATACGTTGAGGGAATCGGGGAAATTATCCAGAGTTCGGTCTTAGTTGAAGGCGCAATTGTTAATAAAACATTAAATAGTTAGATTGGCGACATTAAAGCAAGACAAAGGTAAAATCTGGGAAAAAAGGCGATAAACGCCCAAGATAAATCATTTTGGGGTTGACTGAATCACTGTCAGTTGTCCCCGACCAAAAATCAGCAGGACATCGGGGTAAGAATTGTCTCAAATAGTTAAATGAATCAGCACGAATAGAATTTTCGAGTATAAATTGATTAGCATGAAGTAGAACTCGCTATGGAAATTGGTAAGCAGATGGATAGAATTCAACAACAAATCACCCTCCTAAATCATAAAGTTGATGCCATATATCAAATTATCGAGCAGCTCGACCAAAAACTTTCCCAGTGTCTGCCTACAGTCAAGCCGATGTTAACCGTAGACTCTGAGCTACAAGCATCAACCGAAAAGGTTAATGACATCCCCGTCTACGCGAATCCAAAACTGCTTGACTCAGTAATGGAACATAAAGATATCCTGATTGAGGATACTGGTGAAGTATCTCAATTTCATAGGAATCACAACGGAAATCATCATCCAGAGAATCCCCTATCCGCCGATGTACAAGTGCAACGCCTCACTGCCCAATTGACCGCCGCCTACAATCGCATTGCGGCTTTAGAAGAACAGCTTCTCGCCCGCAGAATTCACTCTTGAGTGAAATAGTGGTATTGAGCCAGCAGTGTTTCAATGGCTTGTAGTAATTGAGTAGCGTTCCATCCTTGGTAAAGATGGGAGGCGATCGCACATCCTCCAGCACCGACGCCTTCCTTGACATATCCTTGTTCGTAAGCCCGTAGCTGCGGATAACTTGACTGGGCAAAACTTAAGTCGGTTGCCAAAAGGGGAACATCACCGATAGCTCGTGCTAATCCTACGGTATCACCCGTGGGATCATCTGCTACCCAGCGAGTTGTACCGACAACCACCTGCTTAGGTTGCCAATTAGCTTGAGTTTGCTGCGCCAACGCCCGTGCTAGTGCATAAACCGCCAACATTTGCGTCCCTCCAGCCAACAAAACACCAACAGTCTGACTTGCGCCAAGTACCATTCCGGCGGCTGTAATTTGCATCGGATCGCCTACGGCGGCGACTAACTCGAAGGGATCAATGAATTCTGCCAGTTTTCTTTCCCAGTCAGCCTGTTGCAGCCCGATGCGAACGATTTCTGCTTTTTGGTGATGATTACAGCGAGGATGGCTGCTATTGACTTTACCCATAGCGGCAATACCTAACCCTGTTAGGACACTCAAAGCCGTTGTGGTTCCGCCAACCACGCATTCAGCAATCATTACATATCCGTCTACGGCAACGGTTGCTAGTTTTTGACCCCAGATTAAGCCTTGATCAAATAGATGTTTTACGGTGCTGATGGGCAAGGCTTTTCCCGTGGTCAAACAGTTAGCGGGTAAACCCTCTAAATCTATAGCTGGGACGGCTGGGGGTTGGGGTAAACCCGCATTGAATAGATAAACGGGAAGGGAACAAGCCTCGACGACAGCGCGAGAAATTAGCACAGGGGATGCCCCAGCATCCAAGGGAGGTAGAGGATATTGAGGATTGGGGGTAAAACCATTAACTAAGAATTCAGCATCCGCTACTGCTGTATACTTACGATCCTCTGGGGTTGCCCCAGCCGCAGAAATGCCGGGGATCAACCCTGTTGCCGTAAATCCTAAAATACAAGCAAGTAGGGGAGGTTGTCCCCGATACTGCTGCAACCATTGATTTCCTTGGATGAATTGGGTATAGATTCGGATCACGCCTGTCCTTTAGCTGAATCGACGAGAAGCCCAGCGCTGTACCCAAAGGGTGACGCGGTTCGGATCAATGATCAATGACCAATGACAATTAAACTAGGACAGGTGTTTCGGTTTGATCGAGTTCTCGAAACAAAGGCGTACTCAGATAGCGTTCACCAAAACTGGGTTGTACCATAACAATTAACTTACCTGCATTCTCCGGACGTTTCGCCACCTGAATCGCGGCACATAACGCAGCGCCGGAGGAGATTCCAGATAACAACCCTTCTTCTCGTGCCAAACGGCGAGCAAAAGCGATGGCATCTTCATCACTAACTTGAAGCACTTCATCAATCAGTTCTGTACGCAACACTTGAGGGACGAAGCCAGCACCAATCCCTTGAATCTTATGGGGTCCAGCTTGTCCGCCAGAGAGAACTGGACTACTGATGGGTTCGACTGCGATCGCGACAAAATCGGGTTTACGTTGCTTGAGAACTTCGGCAATGCCGGTAATTGTACCACCAGTGCCAACCCCAGCGATCAGGATATCGACCTGACCCTCTGTATCTGCCCAAATTTCTTCAGCCGTTGTCTCTCGATGGATTTGGGGATTGGCTGGGTTTTGGAACTGTTGCAGCATAAAGGCTTCAGGAGTACTTTCGGTAATTTCGTTGGCTCTGCGAATTGCTCCTTTCATCCCCTCGGTTCCCGGTGTTAGCTCTAGTTTTGCACCATAAGCTTTCAACATCGATCGCCGTTCTAGGCTCATCGTATCGGGCATAGTCAAGATTAGCTGATACCCTTTCGCGGCGGCTACCATCGCTAGGGCGATACCAGTATTCCCCGATGTCGGTTCCACTAAAACTGTTTTCCCTGGCTGAATCTGACCCGCTGCTTCCGCCGCCCGAATCATACTCATCCCAATGCGGTCTTTCACAGAAGCGGCTGGGTTCATTCCCTCCAGTTTCACCACAATTGTCCCCACACATCCCTCTGCTTGAGGAATTCGGTTGAGCTGAATTAGGGGAGTGCGACCGATCACTTCTGTGATGTCATGAGCAATTCGCATAGTTTCTCCTTATCAAAGAGTCATCATACCAAGTTGCGTTCTAACCTGTCTTATGACAGATTAACTCTTTGAGAGCAACTTGGTATCACGTCTGGGTTAATCTATCCTAGCCCGTTACTCCAATTACTGTTTTGGGTTAATTCCTGTTCTTTAACCACGGGTATCACCGATTTGTGCTCGCTAACGCTAACACCTCGATACTTTAAGGTTGAACTCGTTGACGTAGCTGGAGGTTTCACCAAATGGTGAACTCTCAAAGCCTGACCCCGATATTTTCCGATCACCTCATCTTCCGTTACCTCAACCTGGGCAGGGGTTAGGTCATAGTTAACGCCTCGATAAACTAACTTGACGTTTTTCTCATCCGGCAATGATGACTCTGTGACGGGCGCAGACGATGAAGAACTGCGTCTATGATTACTGAGAATGACCACGACTAGCAGCAATAATTGAATTTGCCAAGGTGCTAAACATAACGTTACAAGTAAGCTAATTAAGGCAACGGCGGCGGCAATATAAGCCATTTCATTAGCCAAATGTTTAAAAAGATAGGCGGCGACGAGAAAAATCCCCAGGGGAATGATAAATAATAAAGACATATCAAGTGACCTGTAACCTACTTAATCTGTTATCTTAGCGAATTACCAAAGTATCAACAGGGGAGCAGGGCTTGCTGTAGCAATATTGACAGATACCTTATTCATCATTCGTCATACTCGCTCCCGCAAAGAAGCCAGCTACGTCTTATGTAAGGGTTTGAAGACTATTTACACAACTTAACATCTTTCGGTTTATTTCCACCTACTGATTTCAATAATCCAGCAAAACTTGTACCCACTGAGGCGGGCGAGGAATGGGATTTTTCAGGCGATCAAAGATGAGTAATGCCACCAGATGAACAACAAATAAATAAACGGCATTGTTGACCACAATTGCCAAAATTGCCACCACCTGAATCAAGGTTAAACTGGGCTGAGCCAGTAACCCCAGCTTGATAAATCCCCATTCCACTAACTCTGTAATTTGAGTCATCACATAAACCCACAAATCCTCACTCAGCAGAATCGAGAGCAGCCAGAATCGAAAAAAGAATCCAAAAGTTCCCAGTAGAGTCCCAATACCAATGGAAAATAACCAATTCGCTTGACGTTTCCACAATGCGCCCAACTGAACGCCCATCAAACCGTAGGGAATCAAAAAGAGAATACTGCGGGTTGGTCCTTGTAGCACCGACAGCAACAACCCTGACACCAGTGCTGCCATCCAGGAGGCTCGATGTCCCCGACGCATATACACCAAGGCAATTGGCACAGGGAAAAACATCTTTAGGACAGGACCTAGGGGAAAATAATAATTAATCAGCCAAATCAAACTAGCTGTACTGGCGAGGAACGCCGTTTCCACCATGACTACAGTGGTATTGAACTGTAGCTGTTGTTCATGAGAGGAGTTACTCGCCTTCTTTTTGCCTTGATCAGGTATTTGCCGTTCAGGTCTAGCATTGGTTGATGTTTCCGTCTCTCGGTCTAGTTCCTCGACCAAATCCCATTCGTCATGGGTATTTTCACTGGCTGAGTCCTGGGGTTGGGGTTCAGTATTCTGATCGGGATTAGGGCGAGGCGTTTGGGCATCCTCAAAAGAATCGCTCATGCAGCTTTCATAAACGCTTAATCAACCTCCACTCTAACGCCCCTTTTACCTCGAAACGATCGCCTGATCCCCTGAAGTGGATAAACCTGCCTCAAACTCTTACCCAGAACAAAGGACAAATCACCAATGACGCCTCTAAGCAATAATGCGTTCTAGTGCCGGCAGATCAGGGATAAACATAATATCATGTTCTCGCTTAATCAACCCTTTTTTTTCCAGCTTAGTCAACACCCGCGTCACCGTCTCCCGTGCTAATCCACTCAAGCTGCTTAACTCGCGATGGGGTAAGTTAGGAATCTCAGTGCCTTGCTGTTTGACTTTACCCTGACCCTCTGCCAAAAACAGGAGCGTGTCTGCCACTCGCGACGTACTATCAGACTCCCTCAGGCGCAGACGACGGTTAACTTGGCGCAAGCGCTTTGCCATAAGCTGAGACAAACGAACACCTGCTAGAGGTTCATCATGAATGAGCTGGACAAAATCTTGGGCGGGTATACTGCCAATCGTCGTAGGAGTTAAGGTAATCACATCGGTAGAACGAGGTACCTCATCCAGTGCCGCCATTTCGCCAAAAATTTCCCCCTTGCCTAAAATATTCAGGGTCACTTCTTTACCCTCCAGGTTATAAGTCCGAATCTTTGCCCAGCCCTCCAAAATGAAGTAAACCGAGCCACCCCAATCATTTTCCAGCAAAATCACTCGATCCTTTGGGTGGCTGCGAGTAACAACATGAGCCGTAGCTTGATTCACACTGGCTTCTGGTAAGCCAGCAAATAAAGGAGCAGTGCGAATTAACTCATTAACATTAGAGTTCATTGCGTGTGAGCTGTATCGATCATCCATGAAGCCAAACCACATTGTATACGCCGTGGACAAGTACGGCGATTTGTTATCCTCAAAAACTTGAGCAGGTTTCTTCCTGTTCCACAACAGACACAGGATTGAGTCGTTGTGGTGTCAGCGCCCCCCATCACCCCATCTAGACCAGCCATAATGGCAGATACAAGGGACTCATGTCCTGATCGATGACGGCGCTATACTCCCTCGAAGTGCCTTCAAAGTTAATCAGCCGCAGATTGGTACACAGCTATTATGCTTCATATTGAGGGAGATTTAACAATTTAGATGCCACTCATGATGACTTGAGGGGTCATTGTCCACGACCAAGACATAATAGTTAAGAGAAGCAGGGGGATGTTTCACCGTGACTAAACAGAAGACAATTCAATCGCTGATTGCTGATATTGATAGCCTCCTTGCCAAGTTGGACTCCCGTTTCCCTTGGTCTAAATCCAACGACTTAGCCCGCGATCGCCAAGTTTTGGAACGAGTGCGTAGTTATTTGCTGTCGATGCAGCAAGAAGAAATGGCAATGACGCCAACCCAGCAATCAGCCGTTAGACCGATTATGCAAGCCGTGGCTCAAGAAATGGAGAGTATACGCCAACAGGTGAGTGCACCCTTGCTCTCTGAATTGTCTGACTTGCGTCAACAGCGAGAGTCTTTGACCCAAGAAATTCAGCAACTTGAACTCCAAAAACAGGAATTGCTCAATACTTTGATACCGATGGGGGGGGGACAAGAGCAAGCACTCCCAGCATTTGCTCAGGATTTAATTAACCAGTCAACTGAACGCCTGACGCAACAGTTGGCTCAAATATTACTAAATTTAGAAGCCCAACTGCTCAACGCTTCATCAACATCGGGATCACTAGGACAGCAAGCATCGGCGATGATGTCGCCACAAGAACGTTTGCAGCAACTGCGACAACTCCAAAACGAGAGCGATCGCATGTTGATCAATATAGACGCCAACCAACGGACTCTCTTTGAAGCACTCAATCGTGATTTACAGGGATACCAGCAGTCTTTGTCTCAAGGGATTGACAAAATGCACCGCTTGAGCAATCAAGGAGAGCTGTTATTTACAGCCCTTGTCAATCGCCTCGCTCAGTTATTGGGACGAGAAACCTCAACCTTGGTGCAATCTTCTCTACCCTGGTCAGAGGCGGCGGAATTATCGGAGTCAAGACCCAGTTCAACATCATCACCACCAAAACCCAGCGGTATCTTTGTCGGAGTTGATCCGGTTTCTCAGCCTGAATTCAACGTGACCCTATCTGCCAACGCCTCAACCCCGTCCCCGCAACTGCCGATTCAGCTTTCGTCTAATATCCCCGATCAGCAATCCACCCCAGAACTGGAGACAGAAAATTTAGCCGAAAATTCCCTAGACGCATTGATTGGCTGGGATATGGATACCCCAATCCCAGTAAACTCAACCCTAAATTATTCAGAATTTCCCGATCTAGATTTCTTATTAGACATCGATAGTGAAAAGGAGTCCACAACACCATCATTCCTATCCGTCCCAATCATTCAGGCGGACGCCACGAAACCAGTACAACCACCAAACATTGCCGCTCAAAATGAAGTAGAGAACCGCCACCATGAAATTGATGAGTTGTATAATACCCTATTTGGCACAGACTTTGCTCAAGACACCAATATAAGAGCTTCCGCAAATACCGTCGAGGTGACCGAGGCTAATCCCTCAGTTGCATCAATAACCACAACGGATTGGCAAGAGGATCACTCAACCGATCAGGCTGTAGGCGAGAATGTATCGGTTGAGGTTGCTGATTATCTATTTGACGGAGTTATTGATCCCGCCGAGGAAACGAGTTCACCAGAACCCTCGGTGGAAGGCGTCAATCATGATCTGCTATCTTGGGAAACCTTACTATTTGAAACCCCAAAAACGGACGCCCCGATTGACTCAGAGTTAGTTGCAGCGCCCGAAACCGCAACTCACCCTCACCAGGAAGCACTCAGCGAGTCTCAAGAGGTTAAAACGATTACCGCCCTAACCGATTTACTCGATGAAATGGGGTTAAGTGATTCCTCCCCCGTTACCGAACTCCCATCCATGGCGGCGACTCGTGAGGAAGAATGGTTTCTGGAAAACCCTGGGGAAACTAATTCCCCAGTTACTTCAGTTGATGACTACTATATTCCCGCCTCACCAGACGAAGATTTATTGGTAAGGGAGGAATTTCAGGAGTTTTCTGGTCAAGAGATTCGCTTAGACCAAAGTACCCTCGATCAGCTTAGTGAAGACTTGCACAGCTTTGAAGCGGTAGACCATCTAAATATTGTCCCTCAGCCATCCCCATCGCGCGATCGCATCGTCCCACCCCCAAGCTTCGATTTAGACTCAATCCAGTCGTTGCCTATGTCAGAGGAGTTGTTAGCAGAAGATTGGGAAGAGTTTGCCCTCCACGACCTATCCCAAGAGGATGTTATCTTCCCAGATTGGGAACAGACAACCCCCACTGACCTAGACTCCCGCATACCCGATCCTTTGGTGAGTGACTCTGAGGACACGAATCCACCACAATCTCCAGCGTCGGAGGACGTTGCTGATGATTTGTCTGAGAAACCTATTGACATAGAAGGAGAAAATGTGGTAAAAAAATACGTCTTGGAAGATTCAGTAACTCCTGATCAAAATTCCATGAGTCAACCGCAAGAAACGTCTTTAGAGGATGGCGAACAAGATAGGGATCAGAGTAACAGTGATACTCGTGAAGCAGATAATCTTTAATTTCAAGGGAGGGTCGAGCAATTTAGTTGAATGGCTTCACCATCAAATTCGTTAGTGGATAGGAGTAATCCTCTCTGGTACTTGGGAATTGACTTCGGCACCACAGGTCTATCGGCGGTTGTGTTGAACCAAAAAACAGGTCAGCACTACCCTCTGTATTGGCAAAAGGAATCATCAACCGCCAATCTTCATGGGGGCGATCGCCTGTTTCGTTTACCCACACAAACATATAGTAGTCAGCCATCGGCTCCAAAAACAGCTCCATCAGTCGGTGTTGCTGCTTCGGTGTCTACCTTGGCAAAAGCACTGGGAATACGAGTGTCCATGGTTAAACCCTATTTGCCATTGGCAATTCCTTACTATTGCTCAGAACGTCGTCAGTGGGAACCGATGTTACCTTTACCAGATGGACAGGTTCCTCTATACTGGGTGCGACGATCCTTGCAGGCAATGTTGGCAACTTTAACCCCAGAGACTGTTCGCACCAAGACACCATTGCAGGTAGGGGCAATGGATCTTTCTTCACAGGTACTGGCAGAAGCTTTGGCACAACTCGAAGGTGTTATTGTCAGTTATCCAGCCGATTGGGGCGATACATACCAGATTAACGTCCGGGAAGCGGTATTGGCTGCCAAGTTAGTCAAGGAATCTCAACAAATTGTTTTCTTAGAAGATGCGATCGCGTCCCTGTTAGCCGCTTTTCCTACATCTGAACCCCTGTGTCCCCCCTTAACCCCTCAATCCTCCACTCCTAGACGTGGCTGGACTCTGGTGATCGATATTGGCGCAACCACCACGGAATTGGCATTAGTGGATTTGCCTTACAATCTGAGCCAATTAACCTATGCCGACTTTCAGCTTCAGAGTTGGTCTTATGCAGGTCAGGCTATTGATCAAGATATCATTTGGCAGCTACTCTACCCTCAGATGTCTGAGGCGCAATTAGCACAACTGGCTCTCAGCCAGGATTTAGAACGACCCTTACCCGGTCAACCTGACCCCAAAAGACGCGATCGCGCTTTATTCGAGTTACAGCATTCGGCGTTAGGACAGGCGCTACTGAAAGCGGCTGAATACTTGAAGCTGATTTTGCCACACAAAGCCGAATTTACCCTGGAATTGGGTACGTCTCAATGGACGGTGCAGCAAAAAGACTTCAATACTGCTGTTATCACACCCTTTATTGAACAACTCAACCAACAGGTTAACAAGCTGCTAATTCAAGCAGGACTTTCCCAACAGGCTATCGGACAAGCCATCTGTACAGGCGGAAGCGCTAAGTTAAAAAAGGTTAAGGAGTGGCTCCAGCACAAACTGCCTAACGCTAAACTCATCCCAGACACCGGACTCCCCCAGACGTGGGTAGCCACTGGATTAGCAAAGTTCCCCCTGTATCCCCATGTCTTTAATCGTTTCCAGCAGCAGTATAGTGACTACTTTCTACTACAGGAATTACTTAAGGCGTTCCCCCCGACAGAGAAGGAATCAGCGATTCGGGATTACACTGTGGCAGAGATTAGGCAACGCTTAGAACGTCAAGGACTCAACACAGTCGCCTGTTATGAGCGGTTGCTGGGGTTTTTGGACGGTGAGTTACCGTCAGGGTTGCTCCCAGTGAGCGATCGCCTACAGGGGTTCTGTGCAACTTCTCCTCAAAACTCCTCTTATGGTGATCTAGCTGACGCCAAACTATTTTCAACCGTAGGCGAAGAGCTTTATCGTGCCAATTTCCAGCAACACGAACGTCTGCGTCAGTACCTTAAACTCCTTGTATCGAGTCTGTCTCAAACCTTTGATGAGCCTTTAATCATTAATTGTAATCATTGACATAAATAAAGTCTATCAGTAGGAAAATTTTTTCCAGCCAGAGGATGAATTGTCCCCATCTTCTACACAAATCCTAGTCCTAGAGTGGGTTATGCCCATGGGACTTTGTCTATTCCCACAGTTAGAGAAATTAACTGGTAATTTTTAGTCTGCTGTAGTATCTGTGCGTCTAAATCAGTTGTGAAAGAACAACCCTTACTGGCTAAGTTTTTCAGTCCCATTTATTTTCACAAATCCTTTAGACTGGCTCTAGCTATATAAGATAATTTAAGATAATTTTACCTCTTTAGGTAGATGTCTAAAGTTAACGTCATATAAAATGTATTACAAATTACATTCAGTTTAGAGCACAGATGGTTAAATGACGCAAACTTTGTTCATTCCAATTCATCGTCTTTATAATATCTTCATAAAAGAGGTGTATAATTGTAAAGATTTCATGAAATGCACCAAAAGGACTATATTTTTTTAGGAAAAATCCTAATACTATAGAACATAATAATTAGGCTAAATAACTTACAACTTGTAATACAATTGAACTGACAACATGTTTACTACATCAAACTGTTCCACACCCAGGTCGGGTGATCCTCCCGTTCTCCAAACTTTCCCTCGGTTACGTGTGGCGCATCGGTCGGCGACCTCTCAAATTAAACGGCTTATTGATATTCTAGGAGCCTTGGTTGGCTTGATCATGACAGCCATTCTCGCCATACCCATTGTGATCGCCATCCAAATTGACAATCCAGGTCCTATCTTCTATCGTCAAGTTCGTTGCGGTCTCAAAGGTAAACCCTTTCGCATCTTGAAATTTCGTTCAATGGTTGTAGGCGCTGATCGCATGCAACATTTGGTGCAAAATCAGGCAAAAGGTCATATCTTTAAAAATACAAACGATCCTCGCATCACTCGTGTGGGTCGTTTTTTACGGCGCACCAGCTTGGATGAATTGCCTCAATTTTGGAACGTCCTCAAAGGTGAGATGAGCTTAGTTGGCACTCGTCCGCCCACCCTAAACGAGGTACAAAACTACCAGCCACATCATTGGAAACGATTGAGAACTAAGCCAGGAATGACTGGAGAATGGCAAGTTCATGGTCGCTCTAGTGTTATCGATTTTGAAGATATTGTGTCTATGGATCTGGCTTATCAGCGCAAGTGGTCTGTTGGCTATGACTTTAAGCTCATCGTGAAAACTATCGCTGTAGTCTTGAAGAAGCAAGGAGCGTATTAAGCCAAGGTGGATCTCAATGTAAATTGCTATTACCGAAAAAATTCCCGATCATTTGTCAATCATTGATTATTAAAGAACGTCCAGTAATTAAAGTTTTCTAATCCTAGCTCGATTAAACTAAAAAAAATGTTCATAGTTGCACGAATTGTGCTATAAGCGAAGATAGGGCAACTACAAAAATTCATAATTCATAAGCCTATCCTAGGGGATAGTTACTAATAACTAAGCCAAAAAACTCGCCCTTATTCATAAGTCATATATTCATAAGTCAGATGACACTACCCACATGGATTACATTTTCTCGATTACTCGGGTTGCCCTTTATTCTATACGGACTGCATGATCCCACAGATCAGACGCGCTGGATTTGTTTGGCAATCTTTCTGATTGCTGCAGGTACCGACTGGTTAGATGGCTATCTGGCGCGGAAGCTGGATCAAGTTACGGATTTAGGAAAATTTCTTGATCCCTTGGTTGATAAATTATTAGTCTTAGCCCCCCTTTTAGCGTTGATCGAATTGGGTCAAGTTCCCGCCTGGGGCGTATTTGTGATTTTATTAAGGGAATTAGCGATCGCGGGTTGGCGAGTTAACCCCAATTTGACCCGGGAAATTAGTGGCGCAAATATTTGGGGCAAACTTAAAACAGTAAGTCAAATTACAGCAATTGCCCTATTAATTGCACCACTTCCTCCGGTGTGGGAAATGCCATCCCTTGTCCTATTTTGGCTATCAGTTGTCCTTACCCTAATTTCTGGCGGAATTTACATCTTGCCTCAACTCGCGGCTAATAGTTGGTCATCTAAGGAGAAATCAACCTCCGCTTCGTGACGCTGGGATGCTAAGTAATCGTTTTGGAACGAATCATTAAGCCCCGATATCAAGTCATATTCCGGCTCCCAGTTGAGTTGAGTCTTGGCTTTATGGACATCAGTAAAAAAGTGTTGTGTCCGCAGGGGGAACGCTTTGCGCTTGCCAAAATCAAATTTTTTGGGATTGTAATGTAATAGATCGAAATCGTCGGGGGATTTGCCCCCTGCGACAATACAGGCGTTTGCCAAGCCGTCAAAGGTTACATAGCGATCGCCGGATACATTGTAAACTTGTCCAATGGCTTGCTGGTTTCCTAGTACCAGAGACATGGCACGGGCTAAATCTTTACAATGTCCCAGTTGTGTGATATACAGACCACTATTGGGGATAAGGATGGGGCGATCGCGAACGATACGGTCAAAGAACCAGGCTTCTAAGTCGTTGTAGTTTTGAGGTCCATAGATATAAGTTGGGCGAATCGCAGTAAAGGGAATCCCTTGGGCTTCTAGGTAAGCTTCCGTCTCATGTTTACCTTTGTGGCGACTTTTCGGATCTACGGGATCACCTTCCACATGGGGCATTTGGTCAGATTGTAAATAGACCCCCGCCGAACTCATATAGACAAAATGCTGTACTTTGTCTTTAAATATCTCGACTAGGGGTTGAGTATCACTGAGTTCCCGCCCGTTATTATCAAAGATGGCATCAAAGGCTTGTCCAGACAGCTTTTCCTTGAGTTGGGTAGCGTCTTTGCGATCGCCGTGAATCTGTTGTACCCCTTCGACAGGGGCGGGTTTATTACCTCGGTTGAACAGCACCACCTCATGTCCTTGTTCAACCAAGATTTTGGTTAAGTAGACTCCGATGAAGCGAGTACCACCCATGATTAAAATTCGCATGATTATCCTTTCTGTCTAATCCCGTATGGAAATTTTACCAGGCAAGCGATGGTGAAAGCCCTCGCGATTCATCCGTGGGATGAAACCGAGCGAGTCGTAAAGATAGCGGGATTTATCCCGCAATAATCTCCTCAAGTGATATAATATAACCATAAACAGGGAAGTGATATTCTTGTACGGTTGTCAGCAAGTATTGTTAAACCCAAATAAAGAACTAGCCGCAGTTCTAGAGTTTATTTGCACTGAAGAAAGCTATACCTCTAAAGCAAGTTTCCTCGACAACGACCCTCTACCTGTATTCGGCTCAGGCCCGGAAGGGTGGAAGGCTAGTGGGAAGCGGGTGAAACGCGGGATGTACCGCACCAAAAACGGAGAATTTGTTAACGCCGATGCTAACGGGGCTGCCAACATTCTCCGCAAAGTAGAGATACAGTTAGGTCTTGACCTAGCCAAGGTCTGTAGGGCGTTTTTGACTGCGCCATCCAGGGTTTTTCTCTGGAACTCTAAGAAGACAAAACTTTCATGACGCGGCTTCAGCCCGTCCCGTAGTATCCTCTTAGAATCCCCCGCGTCCCTTCACTTCGTTCGAGGGCAAGTTTAACCGGGGGAGAAGTCAAAGGAAACGGGCAAGAATTAGCTGTCTGAGCCTGTGCATAAATGCTAGTTATGGGCGATCGCTCTGATTTTTTTTACTGGGCTGTCTTGAGATATAATCCTGCATAGAATCTGTCTGATATCGAGTAATGGGAATGTGGTGAAAATCAGCGCCAAACTCTTCGCTAACCCCTTGCAAATCGGGGTGATTGCTAATAATTAAAGGAATGGAAGCCGCAAACTCCTGAGCTTTTTGCCGCCAAAGTAAATCGAACAGACAATGATCTTGCCGACTCACCCAAATCGAAATCCGAGGCAGGCTATCCGAGAAATAAAGCTGCCACTTTGCCTGTAACGGTTGGGCGATTGCCGCAAATGCTGGGTCAATCAACTCCGGTGGTAAGTTAAAATTGTCTAACTGCCATTCAATACGAGTGAGAAACAGCCCTGTGGCAAAGTCAGTATGCTGATCCGCATGAATGATATTGCCGCCGTTAGCATAAATAAAATTGGCAAATTTTGCAACTAATCCCGGTTGATCAGGACAGGAGATTAGTAGTGTAGCCGTTTGAGGTTGATGCTCTCCCTTTGCCATTTTTCTTCCCTTTAGCTGAAATTAATCGCTGAGAATGCAGTGATTCTATCAATTTGTTCAGTAAATATTGTATATGCTGAGCAAGAGAACCCTTATCTACGCTGTGCTGAATGAACCCAAAACCGATGACACCGCCAATCATTGGAATTACCACCTTTAACTACAAGCCAACGGGAAACTTTTATTCACCGGCGGGTTATACTCAGGCAGTCCAGTCGGCTGGAGGGATACCCGTTCTGCTTCCGCCTGTTCAATCTGATCTCGTCGTCTTGCTGAACCGGATTGATGGGTTAATTTTTACAGGTGGGGGTGATGTAGACCCAGAGTTGTATAATGGTTACCCTCATCCTACAATTTATGGTATTGATCCGGAACGCGATCGCGCTGAGCTAGGGCTAGCAAAATTGGCATTGGCGAAACAAAAGCCTATTTTGGGGATTTGTCGCGGCTTAGAAGTGCTGATGGTGGCTAGTGGTGGTGATTTAGTCCCCCATCTGCCAGAGGAATTTGGGGAAGATATACTCCATCGAGAGGACATGCTTAAACCAAGTCAGCATAGGGTGCAGATTTATCCTGATAGCCGACTATCTCGAATCATGGGAGAGGAAGAACTTACTGTTGTCTCTTGGCACCATCAAGGCGTGCGTACCATACCTCCCGGTTGGCAGATTGTCGCCAAAGCCACAGATGGCTTAATTGAAGCATTAGAACATGAACAGCATCCCTTTGCGATCGCGCTGCAATGGCATCCGGAACTTTCCCCTTCCGACTCCAGACACCTTTCGATTTTCCAGGCGTTGATTCAAGCCGCAAGTCAAAATGAATTGAACCCTAATGGCTTTCATTTGCAGACGACTGGCTGGGGGTGTGGATAGGATGCAATACTGCTTGGATAAGCCCGTCTTCTCTCCCCCTGCTCCCAGACGCGCCATGGCGCGTCTCTACATTGCTCCCCCTGCTTCCCCATCTCCTTGTCCCCCTAAACGCGGTAGATTCAAGTCAGCATCTATAATTCATTGGGTGAGGAAAAAAACATGAAGCGCCGCCATTTTCTCAAATACACCAGTCTGGCAAGTACAGGGTTAGCCTTTGCCGCTTGTAACTCGGTGAATCTGTCTACCTCCGGCAGGAATAACTCTTCTGAGTCTTCATCCGCCTCAACGCTTGACTTTGGCAAACTCGAAAAAACTTACCTAAACCTAGGTATTATTCCCATTACCGAAAGTGCGCCCCTGGTTATCGCCCAAGAATTAGGCTTTTTTGCTCGCTATGGGCTTAACGTTAGCCTGAGTAAGCAAGAGAATTGGAATCAAATTCAGGATGGTTTACTCGACTACCAGTTAGATGCAGCTCAAGCCTTATATGGAATGCCAATGATGGCACAATTGGGATCAGAAGCCGCTCCCATGGTTGCCCTGATGGTACTCAATCTCCATGGCAGCAGTATTACCCTGTCCCCCAAAGCCTGGGATGCTGGAATTCGACCGGCGATTGAATATTTCACCTTTCAGGAGTTTGCCGATTCCTATCGCCAATACGTTCGCAAATTCGAGGAACCGCCTATCTTTGCTACTGAGTCGAATGCTTCGATGGATTATTACATTAGCCGCTATTGGTTAGCCGCCATGGGAATTAATCCGGAAAGTGAGGTTGAATTTATGGAGATTCCCCCCTCACAAATGATCTATAAAATTCAAGCGGGGGTGATGGATGCTTACAGCAGTAGTGAACCGTGGAACCAACAGACGGTTTTGCAGGGAAATGGATTTACCGCAAATGTCTCTCAGAATATTTGGACGGGACATCCGGGAAATGTGCTAGCTACGATGCAAGGCTGGGTGGATGAACATCCCGCAACCGCTAGGGCTTTAGTGGCGGCGATTATAGAAGCCTGTGAGTTTTGTGAGCAAGCCAAAAATCGCCGCGAAGTTGCCCAAATTCTTGCCCAAAGCAGGTATCTGAACACGGATCAGGAATATATAGAACCGGCTTTATTGGGTAACTATGATTATGGTGGCTTTGATAACCAGGAACGGCTGGAAACTATTCCTAATTTTTATCACTTTTATGGTGACAATAGCGATGATCCAGAGAAGCCGAATCCAGTTAACTATCCCTGGCGTTCTCATGGGATTTGGTTACTCACTCAGATGATTCGTTGGGGTAAAATTGAACAACAAGATTATCCGAAGGATGCTGATGAAATCCTAGATGAAATTTATCCGTTAGAAATTTATACAGATGTGGCGGAGGCATTAAAGATTGAGCTACCCAGTGATCCGATGAAAGTGGAACCTGCCACTGTTTTTATTGATCAACGCCAATTTGATCCGAGTGATCCAATTGCTTATTTGAATAATTTTGAGATTCAGGTATAAGTGGGCAAGATATTTACGGGGTGATCGGTACTGGGGTAGCTGACTTTTTACGAAAAGTCGAGAACCCTGCGTCGGGGCGGGTTTAGTCACATCCCTTGTGCCAACGAAAAGATAGTAGAGACGTTGCATGGAACGTCTCTACAACTCACGTTGCACCACATACGGTGAAAAGCAAGCTTTGGTAGAGATGTTCCTGCCCAAAAAAGACTACACAAAAACAAGTGCCGCCTTGTCCATTTCTCAAGAGAGAAAGTCCAATAAAAAAACTAATGGATTGTAGCTTAGTAGTAAGCGGATATTGTGTTAATCTTATTACGGTGTGGGTGGTAAGGCACAAAGTCCCCCACCAGCCGGTAAAATCTTGATCAGGAGTAATCGAATTATGTCTACCCGAAAAGAAGGTGTTCATTGGCTTTTTAATAAAAAATGTGGTTTCAACGATATTCCGAAACTTCCTGCCTTCGATAGTTATATGAAAGCGTTATTGATTTGTGCGAATGGCGATAATGAGTTAACCCAGGCGGAAAGAGATTGGGTTGTTGGTCACGCATCAGCCTTTAACGCCCCTGATGAAGTAATTGAGGAACTCAAAACTTACAAGGCTGATGAAGACATTGATTCGGTTATTTCTCGAGACGTCGCAGCAAATGCTTGTCGCCGCTATCTTGTCTATGACGCGATCGAGACTTGCTCGGCGGATGGTGAATACAGTAGCGGAGAGCGAGAAACCGTTACCAAAATGGCAGCTCAACTTGGTATTGATGCAGAAATCGTGAAGCAGATTGAAGAGATTTATACTCAAGAGGCTAAACTTCGGGAAAAGCGATTAGCGCTGCTATTCCCGACAGGTACTCCCCTATAGATAGTACCAGGGTAAGCTCTTCTAATTGGGTATAAATTGTACTTGACAAAAATTATGCTTATTGTATGGAAAGAGGAAGGGGGGAAAGCGATCGCACCCCTGAAGAGGTCAGCTAAAACCATTGTCTGGTGGTCATTATGGAGGAAGAGGAAGGCGCTCTATTCGCCAACACTGGGCTATTGAAAACCAAGTCCATTGGACTTTAGATGTCATTTTTCGTGAAGATCAATGTCGCATTCGTTCTTTTCCTAGCCCTCGCAACTTGGCTCTTTTAAGGCGATTGGCACTTAATGCTCTTAACCGTGAGACATCCTTCAAACGTAGTCTCAGGCAAAAAAAGTTTCCATGCGGCGATGAATAATGACTACATGATTACTGTTCTCAACTCATGCAAGTCAAGCTTGATTGAGATGCTCTTACCCTGTTTTGCGTAGTGATTGTTTAAGGTTAAGAGACTTCTAAGTCAAAAAGCTGGATTCGCATTGACTGGGAGTCGGGGAGACAAGCTAACCTGGAAGGAAGAGATACCTGTAGTTGTTCTGTTAACGTTTGACAAATTCACACATGGCACAGTCTTATTTTGATTCTGATCAAAACGGTCACAAGTCCTTTGAATTACCCGGTGCTAGACCCCACTACAACCCCGATCGCCCGGGACAAGTTAATCATATTTTCCTGGATTTGGTCTTGGATATCCCCAAGCAGCGCTTAGAAGGGACTTGTACCATTACCCTAACGCCAGTGCGGAATGATATCCATCAGTTTGTCCTGGATGCGGTGAACCTGACGATTGAATCGGTGCAGATTGATGGTGAATCCCAACCCTTTGACTGTGACGGGGAACAACTACAGATCCAGCTTCACAACCCAACTGAGGCGGGGAAAGAGGTAAAAATCGCGATCGCGTACCATGTCGAACATCCGCAACGGGGTATCTATTTCATTACTCCCAGCCAAGATTACCCCAACAAACCCACTCAGGTGTGGACACAGGGAGAAGATGAAGACTCTCGCTTCTGGTTCCCCTGTTTCGATTATCCGGGTCAATTAGCCAGTTCTGAACTGCGTGTCACGGTTCCTAAACCCCTGATTGCGATATCTAACGGGGAACTGATTGGAACTCAACAACAGAGCGATCGCACAACCTATCACTGGTTACAGAACCATGTTCATCCTACCTATTTGATGACCCTGGCGGTAGGTGACTTTGCCGAAATTCGCGATGAATGGCAAGGAAAACCTGTTACCTATTATGTAGAAAAAGGGCGCGAAGACGATGGGCGGCGCAGTATGGGGAAAACTCCCCAGATGATGGAATTCTTTAGTCATGTCTTTGGCTATCCCTATCCTTATCCTAAATACGCCCAAGTCTGTGTTGATGACTTTATCTTTGGGGGGATGGAAAACACCTCTACCACCCTACTTACCGATCGCTGCTTACTGGATGAACGGGCGGCGCTTGATGGGATGCGTACCGAAAGCTTAGTCGCCCACGAATTGGCACATCAATGGTTTGGTGATTTGGTGGTGATCAAGCATTGGTCCCATGCTTGGATTAAGGAAGGAATGGCGTCCTACACGGAAGTTTTGTGGACCCAGCAGGAGTATGGTAAGGATGATGGGGCGTATTACCTACTTAATGAAGCCCGCAGCTACATAAATGAAGATACCTCCCGCTATCGCCGCCCCATTGTTACCCACATCTACCGAGAAGCGATTGAATTGTATGACCGCCACCTTTATGAAAAAGGGGCTTGTGTCTATCACATGATTCGGGCGGAATTGGGGGATGAGTTATTCTGGAAGACGATTCAAACCTTTGTTCAAGATAATGCTCATAATACAGTAGAAACCGTTGACCTATTACGGGCAATTGAAAAAGCCACGGGTCGAAATCTCCTCTTTTTGTTCGATCAATATGTCTTCCGAGGTGGTCATCCAGACTATAAAGTTAGCTACACCTGGGACGCCGACAGCCAGTTGGCGAAAGTGACAGTTAGTCAAACCCATGCAAAAGAGAGTCAAAATGGTAGTAAAAATGAGCTATTTGACCTAAAAATTCCCATCGCCTTTGGCTACAAAGACGCTGATTCCCCACTGAAAACATTTAAGGTTCGCATCCATGAACGGGAACAGAGTTTCTATTTTCCCTTGGAGAAAAAGCCCCAGTTTATTAGTTTTGATGCAGGGAATAATTACTTAAAAACGGTGACGCTGGAGTATCCTTTAGCTGAACTGAAAGCCCAGCTAAAGCATGACCCTGACCCCGTTTCCCGGATTTACGCCGCCCAAGCGTTAGTGAAGAAGGGGGGGTTAGAAGTGGTTCAGGCGTTAGCCCAAGCCATGACTGATGATCCGTTCTGGGGTGTACGAGTCGAAGTCGCTAAACAATTGGCAAAGGTCAAACTGGATCAAGCCTCTGTTGCTTTAGTCGCTGGATTGCAGGATAAAGATGCGCGGGTGCGGCGATCGGTGGTTGAAGCCTTGAGTCAGGTGAAAACGGTAGAAAGCTATGAAGCATTAAAGCATCTACTAGAGGTGGGGGATGCTAGTTATTATGTGGAAGCGTCTGCGGCGAAGGTGCTAGGTAAACTGGCGTCTGGGAGTATGAAAGATAAAGCAGATGAAGTGCTGCAACTTTTGACAAAGATCCTTAATGAACGCGCAGGTTGGAATGAAGTTGTGCGATCGGGTGCGATCGCGGGATTGAGTCAGATGAAGTCTTCACCCCAGGCGTTAGATGTGATTATGGAGTACACTAAGCTGGGTGTTCCTCAACCCTTGCGATTGGCGTCAATTCGGGCTTTAGGTACGATTTCCACGGGTCAAACGCCGAATAAGCTAGAGGAGATAGTGGAGGCGTTAGAGGAGTTATCTGGGGAATCGTTCTTCCTGACTCAAGTGGCGGTTGTTTCCGCCTTAGCCCAAATGGAGACTGTCAAAGCGATTGGCGTGCTGCGATCGCTGTGTGATCAAACACCGGATGGGCGTGTGCGTCGGCGGGCGGAAGAGGCGATGCAAACGGTGCAGAAGCAGGTGGGTTCAGACAAAGCGATTAAACAGCTTCGTGAAGAATTGGATCAGATTAAGCAAGAGAATCAGGAACTTAAAAGTCGCCTAGAAAGCCTGGAAGCGAAATCGTCTTGATTTGTCGTTAACGGTAGGGGCGCATAGACGTGCGCCCTCTCATCTTGTCGTCATTGTTTGGGAGTTAGGGGTGAATTCGATGATTTTATCGGGAAACGCAGAGGTTCGCAGAGGGTAGCGCAGAGGGTCGCAGAGGGGTTATTTTAGCGTTTGGGGTGGGGTGCGATCGCGTTTGTTTTTTGAATGCTGAAAATCTTCTTCAGGAGACGATAACTGGGATGGGTTTATCAAAGCGCGTTGGCGGAGCCTGTTCCGAAGAGAATGTATCGCATTCACATTTTTGACTGGTTCTGATACTTTAACTGATGCCTAAACCTTGTCCTTGCTTAGGACAATGAGCGCTATTCAGGTGTTTATCATTTGCCCTTAGTGAAGGGCGGGCGACCCAAGTAAATTGAGTGTGCCAGCGGGTCGCCCCTACAGGATAATTAAAAATAATACAATTATCCCTTTCTTTGCTAGAAACGTTACATCCAACGTCTGTACAAACCTCTAGTCATGCACGGGACTGCCATCAGGGAACAATAACTGAATACGTTGTTGTTTCAGACGTTCTTCTTCGGCACACAGTTTTTCAATTTCTTCTACTACGTCTTCAGCAATCCCTAGAGCCGCAGCCGCTTGACGGACAACCTTTTTTTCTTTGTCGTGATAAACGCCATCAGCTGCAGAAACTTTAATCGTAAAGTAGATTACAGCTTGGCGAGATTTATTGGTTGTCTGAGTTTGAGAAAGTACCTCTACTATATCTTCATTTGCCGGATAGGTTTCTAATTCTTGCAGTAGCTCTTCTCGGTATCCACAAGCCGCCGCCCGACCCAGCGCCCACTGTCTTTCTTCATTCGTCAGTGTCCCGTCGCCATTAGCGGCAATGAGTTGAGCCTTGAGAAAAGTGGCATGTACTTCTACTGGAGGAATCTCTTCAGGCTGCCAACCCCAGACATCCTGGTAGTACCAATTCACTGTCCGTTGACGAGCGGCATCAATTTGGTTTGTCGTCATAGTTTCTTTTTTCCTTTCAACGCTAAACTATCGATTTTAACTTTCTCTCAATATCCTCCCAGACAATCACGCTTTTTTTTTATTTAAAAAAATTATTAGTAAAAATTATTTAATAAGTTTTTTCTATACAAAAAAACTGGATAGAAATTCTAATATAAGGTATGTTGTATATTTAATTCCTAAAAATTATATGTTAGATTGCATTGTGATTGGAGCCGGACCCGGAGGTCTAGTGACAACCAAGGAATTACTCGAACAAGGGGTGCGCGACGTTGTCTGTTTAGAGCAAGCCGAGGATGTAGGCGGCGTTTTTGCGAAAACCTACGACAGTTTAGTTCTAACCTCGTCTTGCACCTATAGTATGTTTTCCGACTTCTGGATTGGTGATGGAAAACAGCACGAATTCTGGACAAAGAATGAAGCGGTTGACTATTGGAAACGATATGCCAAACAGTTTGGTGTGTTAGAGAAAATTCGGTTCAACGCCAAAGTTGTAGCCCTGGCGGAGCAGGAAGAAAACCAAGGATGGCACGTTCAATTGGCATCTGGAGAGACTTTAGTTTCAAAACGAGTGGCATTGGCGATTGGTAACAATAGTATCCCGAATTATCCAAAATGGAAAGAATTCTTAACGGAGGTAGAATTTTCCCATTCCCAAGACTATCATAATGCTGAGGGCTTTGCGGGCAAAAATATATTAGTCGTTGGCGGCGGTGAATCCGGTTCAGATGTAGCCTTAGAACTATCTCGTGTCGCCCAGAATTGCTGGGTTAGTCTACGCCATTCAACCGGGTTTGTTGTACCTCGCCATAGAAATAATCGCGCCAACGACATCGCTAGCAATCGGGGCATATACGGCTTACCCAGAGACTATGGACATACCTTGAGTAAAATTATCCTGCGACAGTGGTTAAGTTACAACAATCCCGTTGATCAAACTGCCGTTACCCTGAATCAGAAAGTTAAGTGCAGAAACGGAGTGTGGGGAACATACGGAACTAAAACATTCGCCTTACCCAAGGCAATTGTGGAGCATGGGTGTGATGTCGTTGGTGAAATAACCACGGTAAAAGATGGTGGCAGAACCTTGCTCACGGCTGATGGGAAAACTCTGCAAAATTTAGATGCGGTAGTATTTTCTACGGGCTACAAAAACTATGTACCTTTCCTTCCCGATGAACTGAAGCAAACTGACCCCCGGAGCCTTTACAAACATATATTTCATCCCCAGTATCGAGACAAAATCGCTTGGATTGGCTGGGCACGTCCGGGGTTCGGAAGTCAGTTTCCGATTATGGAAATGCAAGCCAGATTGTTTGCTTTGATTTGTACTGGGGAAAAAACGCTTCCGGCGGCGGAAATGGAGCAAATAGCATCGATAGATCGAGAGAACTATTTAAACCAGTTTGAACATAATGCCCTTCGCATCCGCAGCTTAGTTGATTATCATAGTTACATGGATGATCTGGCTGATATAATCGGTTGCAAACCTCCATTGTGGAACTACTTTTTCTTACAGCCTCGCCTCTGGCTGCGTATTGTTTATGGTGCTACCAATGCAACGCAATTTCGTTTACGAGGTCCCGGTGATAAGAAAGCGTTGGCTCAAGAAATAATTGCCAAGTTACCCGTCGGTTCCTTCAATTACTTTTTCCTTGCTGGTCTCAAAGGTCGCGTGATGTATGGGTTCAATGCTATCGTTAAAGGGGGAACCCAATTCTGGCAAAAAATCAGAATTGGACAAGGGAAAGCCAATGCATTGCGATAAGGAGTGGAAAGGATCTGTTTGTTTCAAGCCGCTTCATCCCTATGCCTATAGTCTAGCCAGGACAAATGTGTTTTCTTGCCTATGCCGAACCCAGGTTAATATATTTACTCCTATTACAGGAGTTTGTAGATGTCTGTTTTTGTTACTGATAATTACCCAATGATGGTCAACTTTGCGGAAGGAGATATTGCAAAATTGATGCGTAAAGGTCATCCTCAAATTGCTGAAGGTGACACCTACATCATGAGACTGGTTAAACAACATTGCCAACGCCTAGAACCACCCGTTCGTCTGCTTGATGTTGGCTGTGGTACTGGCTATTTTGCGTCAAGGTTGCTCAAGCAGTTCTCGGAAATCGAACTGATCGCGGCAGAAGCAGAACCTGATATTGTGGTTAAATTAGAACGTCGTCTCGCTAACACTAATGCTAAAGTATTCAACTGTCCCTTTGAAGAGTGGAACGAACCCGTAGATATAATCCTCTCTTGGGGCGCTCACCACCATTTGCCGTCAAACTATTTAATTCACGCCAAGCAGGTGCTAAAAAAAGATGGCGTTTTCATTGTCGGGGATGAATTTTGCCCAGATTACTGCGATGAAACTGATGCAGTACGGATTGCTAACGCTGAACTTATCTACATCGCGAATGGGTATATTTTGACAACGGCGGCTGAGGTAGAAAATTATAAACGTTCAGGGGAGATTCCGCCTGTGGCATTGGAATTTGAACGGCGTCGGCAACAGGCACTCTGGATTTGGTATAGGTATGTTGTTGACTACGCCATGGAAAGGAATTGTATTGAAGTCGCAATCGACGAACTCCGAGCAACGTATAATGACCTAATGACGGGTTCTGGCGATGAACACAAAATGTCCCCACGGATTGCTGAACAAGAATTCAAACTTGGCGGTTGGCGGCAACTCTCCAAAAAGTCTTTGGGTTCTGCTAATGCACCGGAATTCCAAAGCTTTGTTGTCTATGAGCTAGAGCATCAGTGGGCGTAACCCCGGTTCGCGATCGCAACCAGTCAAAAGCCGACTCACTTAGCTAGTGATTGATCAATTGCTGTAATACATAAGGGGTTTTATATCCAGAAACTGTAGGGGAAAAAGATGTGCGCCCTCCGAATAATGCTGCATCAGGATAATTGAACCCTGAACATCACCTGAACTGGAGGATAACTCGAATGGGTTTATCTTGGCGCGTTGGCGGAGCCTGTTCCGAAGAGAATGTATCGCATTCACATTTTTGACTGGTTCTGATGCTCGCTTCTGATTGAGATACATTGTTCAAGGCTAGGACAATGAGCGCTATTCAGGTGTTTATTATTTTCCCTGGCGTCTTGGGCGACCCGAGGCAATTTAGTGGACTCCGTTGTTGATTTGTACCAGCGGGTCGCCCCTACAGGAGCATTAAACGGAATTCAATTATCCTTGCTAATACTATTGCTTGGTCTTGTATCTGTCTCCAAATCGACCCTATAGGCTGGCACATTTTCCCATTATGAAGTAAGTCTCCCACAAAACCATGGCATTTGTCAACACTGAAATAGAAAATATTTGAGTCATTCTAGGCTAATAGTTCATCAACGGTTATACTGAAACCGGGTAAAACAGTTTGTGTACTCACCACTTCCCCAGAAGTAAACACCAATCTCTGGTTGTGAGTGGCGATAATAATCCAACGGCTTTCTGGAAAGACTAACCAAACTTCCTTACCACCCGATTGTAAGTATTCTTGGGCTTTGATAATCACATCTTCAGCTAAATCAGTGGGGGAAACGATTTCTGCACTCAGGGGAAAACTTTGGGGGAGGACTTTCGCATCACCATATTGGGTAACGAGTTCTGGGGGAAGATAGGCGACATCGGGACAACGCCCTTGTTTATTGGTGCGACAAGGTGCTTCTGTATAGATTTCTCCACCTAGTTCACTGGAGTCTTTATGGGTTCTCCAGTAAGAGGAAAGTTTGGATTGAATTCGACTATGTTTGAGTGTCATGCCATTTTTTTGGATTAATTCTCCATTGACCCATTCTGTACTATTTGGGGGATTTTCAATCCAGTCGTCTAGGGAGATGGGTTGGGTGTGAGTTGCGGGAATTGTTGAGATGATCATTGTTTGAGAGTTAGGGGTGAATTCGGTAATGTTTATAGGGTAACGCAGAGGACGCAGAGGGTAGCGCAGAGGGGCGCAGAGGGGAAATTGCTTGCGTTTTGGCTGGGGTGCGATCGCGTTGGCTTATTTTTGAGGGTTTCAGCCTACTTGCTTTCCGCCAGCCTATCGAGTCTCCCCACTCCCTCTCAGCGCTGTTGTGGTCTGGACTAAGTAGGATCACTTAGAATATACTTAACAAAACGATAAAAAAATAAATAAACTTTTCTAGTTCGTTACGTGAGAGGCTATAAGTCGCTGTGAGTCAGCAATACATTGAAGTTGATTATCTTGAAGCCGAGCAGATTCAACCCCGACGGCGCTATGATCCCGACGCGATCGCAGCTAAATACCGCTATCGCCCTTGGGTGGTTCTCTGGCGGGCGTTAAGGATTATCTGGAACTTTGTGCAGTTTATTCTTGGTCTCAAGTGGGACGAGTGGCGTAACCAAGTTGAGCGGAATCGGTTTAAACGCGCTACTCAACTGCGACAGATCCTGACTCGCCTCGGCCCGACATTCATTAAAGTGGGACAAGCTTTATCCACGCGCCCGGATTTAGTTCGCAAAGATTTCTTAGAAGAACTGATTAAGCTACAAGACCAACTCCCGCCCTTTGATAATGAAACCGCCTTCGCGATTATCGAGTCAGAGTTAGAGCGTCCGGTGAGTGAAGTCTATCGCCAAATTTCTCCAGATCCAATCGCTGCGGCAAGTCTCGGTCAAGTTTATCATGCTTATCTGCATACCGGGGAAGAGGTAGCCGTTAAAGTTCAGCGTCCTAACCTACTCAAGTTACTCACGCTGGATCTCTATTTAATGCGGAAGTCAGCCGGTTGGTTATCCCGATGGCTCCCCCTAAATTTGGGTCATGATTTGACGTTAATTGTCGATGAATTTGGCATTAAGTTGTTTGAAGAAATTGATTATATCAACGAAGGTCGCCATGCAGAACTCTTTGCCAGTAACTTCCGCGATGATCCCAGTGTCAAAGTGCCGACCATTTATTGGACGTACAGTAACCACCGGGTTTTAACCTTAGAGTGGATTAATGGGTGTAAGCTAACTGATACGAAAAGTCTTTGCACAGCAGGACTTGATGCTGACCAAATTATTCAAACTGGTGTCATAGCGGGTTTGCGCCAACTCTTAGAACACGGCTTTTTCCACGCTGATCCCCATCCCGGTAACTTGTTTGCTATGCCCGATGGTCGCATGGCTTACATTGACTTTGGCATGATGGATCAGTTGGAGGAAGAAACGAAAGAAACTATCGTAAGTGCGGTTATTGATTTAATCAATAAGGATTATGTTGAGTTAGCGAAAAAGTTTGTCATACTGGGCTTTTTAACCCCAGATACAGATATCACACCGATTATTCCCGCCATAGAACGAGTGCTGGGAGACGCAGTGGGTCAAAGTGTACGGGACTTCAATTTTAAAACAATTACGGATAGTTTTTCGGAGTTAATGTTTGACTATCCGTTCCGAGTTCCAGCCAAGTTTGCCCTGATTATTCGGTCGTTGGTTACTCAGGAAGGGTTGGCGTTAACCCTGAATCCAGATTTCAAAATCGTTGAGGTGTCTTATCCTTACATCGCCAAACGTCTACTCAAGGGTGAATCGCCAGCAATGCGGCGGCGGTTGATTGAGGTGTTGTTTAAGGATGGTAGATTCCAATGGCAACGGTTGGAGAATATGATTGCGATCGCGCGATCTGATGATAACTTTGATTTGCTACCCACAGCGCAACTGGGATTACAATATCTGCTATCTGAAGAAGGGCAGTTTCTGCGGCGTCAGGTACTATTGGCGTTAACCGAAGATGACCGATTGCACACTGAAGAGGTGCAACGCCTCTGGAATTTGGTCAAAGATGACTTGAAACCGGGACGGTTATTTAATGTGGCGTTAAGTTCTCTGGGTACTATTTCCACAGAGAGAATTGCCGCGATTCTACCCCTGGCGGCGATGATTGGGGAAAATAATTAAGCATTTGATCATTGAGTGGTAGAGACGTTCCGGCGGAACGTCTCTACCACTGTTTGGAAAGTCCTAAGCTATTTGTCTACTGCTATATCTTCCACAGATTTCAACTATCATCACACAAGTTCGAGGATGATTTTTGAGGAAAGGGCACTCGTGGTGCCATCTAAATATTTCACCACAGCAACAATGTAGTTGAGTCCTCCTTCTGGATCAGATTTGGTCAAGGTGACAGGAATGTCAACAGAGCCAGTCCCGTCAAGGGTAGCGGACTGCTCAGTAATGGCTATAATACTGTTTGCCTCAAATGGGTCTAGATCAAATCCATTGCCACTATCAGTAAACAGTGCTGCCTCCGTAACCAGCAATACAACCTCAGCACCCGCAGGACCTGTAACCTGGATGGTCTGATTTTCATTCGACACCTTGGCTCGTGTCGAAGACAGTCCTACGGCGGCAATCGTGGGTTGACCGGGCAAGTTAGATTGGAGTGTAACCTGAGATCCATCGATACTGTTGGGAATCCGATAGGTATCTCCCACCAACGTTGAGCCATCATTAAAATCAGCTCGCACTTGGGTACCCGTTAACTCAAGTCCAGAAACGTCAGCCGAATCGCCAGGTCCGGGTTGTGGCGATCCCTTAATGCTAGTCGGGTCAACGTCAATGGAGAAGGTTAGTGTTTCTGTCGGATCAAAGTCATTGAATAGGATTTCCAAGGCATCAAAACCACCGTCATGGGAACTTAGCAGCGTGTGCGAAAGGTATCCCACTCCTGAGTTGCTATCTATAGTAAAGACTTTGGCGGCTGTGTCGCCAGCGGTACCATTGGGATCAAAGACTAAATCAGGCAGAATACTCGAACTCAAATCAATCAAAACCCGGTTGAGTTTCTGACCCGAAGTCGAGGTGTTGGTGATTTTGAAGGAACCGGAGCCAAAGGTACTGCTATTGATACCTGCCCCCGGTGGGTCAATTGTAAATGTAGCCGATGCCGTGGTCGTTGGCAAGGCTTCATTGTCCAAAATCCGCAGCGTAGCTTTATTTTGCGCCCCAATTCTTGCCCATGGGGTAGGACTATCCAGTACCAACTTGATTGTCTCATCTCCTTCTACTTCCGTATCTTCTAGGATGGGAATCGACACCACTTTCGTTCCGGTTTCCCCATCGGCAAAGGAAACGGTAATCGGAGCATTGGTGTAGTCAACACCACTGGTAGCTGTGCCATCGGTTTGAGTCATTGTTGCACTGACGGCGCCAAAACTCACCCCAGTGCGAGTGACACTCACCTGAGCCACAGATGTCCCATTTTCATTAACCGTAAACTCCAGATCACCGAATGCCAAGGTGCTACTCAAGTAGACAAAGGCATCGGGTATAGTGGAGGTTGTGCCGTCATTGGTGACCACTACATCAAGTAGATCACCTGTTGGGGTGGTCTGCTCAGGGATAATCCCCTGAATCCGGTTGGCTGAGACGGAGGTAAGAAGCGCTGTCTGACCGCCAATCGTGACTGTGGTATTGGCAAGGTCAGGGTTGAAGTTTGTCCCGCCAATCGTGAAGGTAGCACCACCCACAGCCGGCGAGCGCCAGGGGAAGATATCATAGGCGGTCATATTGAAGACAGCCGCCAGATCATCGGGTAGGGAAACAGTGATTTGGTCGTCCGTGAAATCGATGCCCAGAATTGCGCCCCCAGGACCATGCACAACATCTAGAGCAGTTGGAGTATTGATGATCGTCTCTAAGGACTCAAAGGAGCCATTGGGGGAGACAAAAGCATTGTAGACGGTGCCATTCCATTTCTGAGCCAATATGTTGCCCTGCATCTGTCCCAAAAAGGTCGTGGCTCGGTATTCGGTAATCCCATTGGTTGAGGACGCTACCGCCCCTAAGGGCGGGGTAAAGTCGCCTGTATCGTTGGGACCATACCAAACATACTGCCGAGGATCGAAGCGACCTTGATTGCGATTGGCATGTCCGTAGTAGTTACCCTCAACCAAAAGGTTAATTTCATCGGGTTGACCGGTGATGGTCTTTTCGGTGTTTGGTCCAGTAGAGGCAGTACCAAAAGCACTGCTGGCATTGGCACCATTATCTGTGCCGTAGAGTCGATTTTGAGTCGTCCAGACAGTATCAAAGGGGTTTCGCTGTCCGCTGGCGAACACGGATACATCCACACCAGGAACCACGTTGACGATTTCTCCGTATACCTGGTCATTGGCATTAAATCCCGTTGGTGCTGTTTCTCCTGGAGTTAACTCGTACTCAATCGTTCCATTAAAATTCGGTTTTGTGATTTTGGCTTTTAGAATAGCCCCCGATAACGGAGATTCCGGAAGACCACCAATGTTGTTGTCGGATACCCCTGCATTCGTATTCCCACCAACGGCGATGAGCAAGTCTCCATGATTGTCAAACGCCAATCCGTTAATTCCATGGTCGTGGTTAGAGACGGGTAAACCTGTAATTAAAGGCGTTACCGTTGAGAAGTTGGGTCCTTCGAGGATAGAAACCTGACCATTGTAGGGTGAAAATTCGGTGACGGGTCCTTGACCACCATTATGGGCAAAAAGTTCACTGTGGGCGACGTAGATTTTAGGGGCATCAGCAGGATCATCAAAGGGGTTAAAGGCGATTCCCAAAATATTGTTGTTGCTCAGACCGGCGATACTGGAAACGGACTGGGTATTGGTCACCTGATAGTTATCATCGAAGGTGTAGATTTTAATGGCTCCGGTAATCGTTCCCACGTAGAGCCTGCCATCGGGTCCCCAAGTTGCCTGAGTCGGTCCGAATAGCGTGGCACCCGTTTGTTGTTCAGGCAGGAATTTAATCGGTGGTACTCCTTCAACATAATTAAAGGTGACCACATTGCTCATCCCATTGGGCGTTTCCACCCTTACATCAACCGTGTCGCCAAAGGTTCCGGGGGGTGTGGCAAAGGTGATTTTCCCCTGATTCACTTGGATATCGGGTTCAGTGAAAATCGTATTGCCCCAGTGAACTTTAACTTGATCAGAGGCATCACCTTCCCAAAACGCAATACCCTTAAGGGTGAGGATTTGAGCCCCGAACGTGGAGATATCGGTATCGGCGGGAGGATTGATGAAGGGAAGCAGACTGGTTTGGTCGTGAGTTAGATTGGTTCCTTGCAGGGGTGCGGGTGGGGCACCATCAATTGATGCCAGTACTTCTATGGGGTTTACTTCCCCGGCTGCCCGAGCCACGCGAACTTCCAGGTTATAGGTTGTTCCTGCGGTTAGGGTTTCTGTACCCGTGACCAGATTGCCATTAATATAGATGTCGCTGTCGGTGCCACCATTAACGGTGAAATCATAGTCACCAGCGGTGGTGGGTGCAAATTTTCCCTTGAATACAACGGCTACATTTTGGTTGGAGTAGGACGAACTGCCCAAGGTGCCAAAGGTACCATTTTCCTTCAGGTGTAAGCTGCCATCTAGTAAATCATTTGGATCTTTTGGCGTCAGGGGTAGGATTTCCTGAAACTCAGGGGCGGTGAGATTGTCAATATCGGCATCCAGATCGTAGGAGACTAACATCCCACCGACGGCGTTGATGGGAAATATATTCAGGTCAACCGAATCCGTGAGACTATCGGGTGGTGCATTGCTATCTTCAATGGTCAATGAGACTGTATGCGAACCAACGCCCAAAGTCGCCTGAATATCTTCCCCTGTGCCTAAAACCGTTGCCCCTTGTGCCCAAGTCCAGCTTGTCAATACCTTACCGGGTTCATGGGTGTGGGATTCATTGCCCAAAAAGGTGACCCCTTCGCTACCATTTCCGTTATAGTCAATGGCATATTCTGGGGCATCGATCACAACATGCAGAAAGGGATGACCACCGTGAGCCTTTTCTTCCTTGACAACTTCGATAGATGAGATTTTCGGCTTCTCCACCACACCGACTAAATCGATATTGAGAATGCCATCGGTTACCCCAACATTGTTGGAAATTGTCAGTGCCGCATTGCCACCCACCTGAGCGTAAATGTCTAGATCATTGGCGATTACATTCCCCTCAGCGATGACATCAAATACCCGCAACCCCGCATCAGCCCAGTAAATTTCCGCAAAATTCAGGTTTACCGTATAGGTGCCTTGTTCAGGGACAGGAATTTCATAAGACAGGGTATTTTTGTGCCAGCGTTCTGTTTGATATAGCTTATCGTCAAAGGTATTGCCAATATCAGTCGTCGCCGCAATGCCATGGATGCCACCACCAACGAAGTAGGTATCGGCTTTCCAAAGCCGACTATCAACACTGGTGTAGTCTCCTCCCCCGGAGTTGATTAGGGTGGGGGGGAGTGCAGTCCCGGTGACAGCAACATCAAAGCTGCCTAGAGTGCCACTGGTGACAAAGTTACCACTAGCGTCGCTGACTTGGTTGGCTGCCAACGCGATGGTGTAGGTGCCATCATCTGTCCCATCCCAGTTTCCACCTGGGGCAGCAAACTTGTAAATGGCTTTTAGTGGAGAACCATTACTGTCTGGTTGAATACTGTGTAGAGTGGCTAACTGACTGAACCCATTCGGTCCGGTGACGAGAACATCGCTGCTGTCTACAGTGGCGGAATCGATGACTTGGTTATCGGAGTAGGTGACGCTGAATTGATACTCGGTTCCACCTCGGTAGGTTACATCAGTCGCATTCAAACTAGCGGTTGGTATGATGGTATCCGGGATGGGATTGGCTAATATCTCAATGGCTGAGAGCTTGGCGTTATTGACCAGAGCATTCAAGTCTAGGTCGAGGATGCCATCGGTGACATTAACATTTGCCAGGGAGGTGATTAAGGCGGTATTCTTCACCCCAGTCACTGATATGATGTCTAAATTATTCAGGAACGGATCACCCTCAACCGCCACCTCAAAAGCCCGTTGTCCTTCTTGATTAAAGTAGGTTTCGGCAAAGTGCAGGTTTACCGTATAGGTGCCATTGACGACGGGAATGTCGTACCCGAAGGAGCTGTGATAGCGCTCTGTTTTATAGAGGGTATCTTCTACCGTGCCATCAATGGCAGCACTGGTTGATGAAGTATTGCCGTTGGTGAAGTGGGTATCGGCTAACCAAAGGTTACCTTGAGTATCTGTATAGTTTCCTCCTCCCACATTGATCCGGATATCTGTTGGTACTGGGGGAGCGGCGTTGACGTTAAAGGTTCCTAGAGAACCGCTAGACACCGCATTGCCACTGGTGTCCATCACTTGGTTAGCTTGCTGAGCGATCGCGTAAGTGCCATTATCCCCCGAATCCCAGGTTCCTCCCGGAGCCAGGAAGCTGTAAGTGGCTTTCATTGGCGTGCCATTACTATCTAGCTTCACGTTATCCAGAGTGGCTAACTGACTGAACCCATTCGGTCCAGTGACGAGCAGGTCATTGCTGTCCACAGTGGACAAGTTAACGGCTTTGTTATCAGAGTAGATGACACTGAATTGGTAACTGGTTCCACCCTCTTGGGTGACATCAGTCGCACTCAGGCTAGCGGTTGGCACTATCGTATCTGCACTGGGACTCGCTAATACCTCAATGGCTGAAATCTTGGCTCTGTCAACAACACCAGCAAAGTCAATATTCAGGATGCCATCGCTAACGTTTACAGCAGAAAGGGATGTGATTAAGGCGGAATTTTTTGCTCCAGTTACCGAAACAATGTCTAAATTGTCATTGAGTAACTGACCCTCAACGGTGGCATCAAACACCCGTTTTCCGGCTAAATCGAAGAAAACTTCGGCAAAGTGCAGGTTAACGGTATAAGTGCCATTATCGACGGGAATTGCATACCCGAAGTTTTTCCGCCAGCGTTCTGTTTGATAGAGAGTATCTTCGCTAGTACCAGCAATGGGAACATTGAATAAAGAGGTATTTCCGGCGGTAAAATAATTGTCCGCCTGCCAAAGGTTACCTTCACTATCGGTATAGTTTCCTCCCCCCGCATTGATGCGTATTGCTGGGGTAGTCACTTGGGTTGCTGATACGGTTGGCTCGTTAGCCGAAGCTGTTGCCAAGGTTAAGTAGTTGGTTTGGACTAATGGCAAGAGCGAGTCGCCACTTTTACTCTTCTTATTTCCTTTTCCTTTCTCTTCATCAGGAACAATTTCAATACTTGAGAGGCGAGCGGCTTCCCCTTTAAGAGATTTGAAATTTAATTCAAGAAACCCATCTTTAACCTTGGCTTTAAAGGTTCTTGTCAGAGCTGTATTGGTTTCGGGTTTGTCTTTAACGGCTTGAAGTAGGGTTTCAGCTTCATCAATTTCTAGTTTGTCTTTAGATTTTCCTTTTTTAAGGATGCCGCTAATTTTTTCATCTTCTAATCCCTTAACAGCCGCTTCAATTTCCAGGATTTTTATCTTGCCAATGCCTAATTTATTTTTGAGCTTTTCCGCTTTGATGATGGCATCAATTTTATCAACAGCATTTTTCTTTTTAGCCTTTATCTCTTGAATTACATCAACTTCATCAAGAGCAACTAGTTGATTGGCTTTTACCTGAAACTCCCGTTGATCAGCTTCAAGGACATAAGGCGTTTCGACAAAACTTAACCTCACTTCATAGTCACCGTTGGGCAGTGCAAATAAATACTCAAACTCTGCTGCCTGACGCCCCGACTGAAACAGGACTGAATCCGTTGTTCCTGTAACTTTGGGTAATGTTTTAAAGCTTTTCCCGCTTTTACCACTGGTGAAGTTACTGTCTGCTGCCCAAACCTGACCTTGACTATCTCGATAGTTTTCTGAACCCCCGACGTTAACACGGACTGTCTTGGGGTCGCCCGTGATTTCAGCGAGTTTGGATGCCGAAAACAAACTTTTTAGCCGATCTTTTTCTTTCTTTTCCTTTTCTTTGGCGTCGTCGGACAGACCGTTTCCCTGTTCCTGCTTTTTCGAGGAAATTGTCCCAGTCAAAGCGTCGCCAAATGCACCGACTAAAGGAAGATTGTCTTGTGAAGAATCTTCCGAGTCTAGTTGAGTATCCTCAACAGTAGAATCAGAAGGTAGGAGGGTATTCACCACCAAGTCATCTGTCCATTGACTAAGAGACATGGTTGTGAGAGTAGCCTCCAAATCAACACTCAATGAAGTGGAAGTCTGTACCGTTTCATTCTCTTCATTTAGTCCAAGATAGGCAGAATTTGTTTCAGTGTCTAAAGATGAAGAGAATAGTTGTTCGGTTGTGAATTCCATGATATACCCTGTTTAAAGACCACGTTTTTAAGGTTGATGCGGGCTTGATATTAACTCAAAATGCTTGAGTAAAATAGCCTTATTAAATAGGTTAGCAAAACTGACGATCATTGGAGCGGCTCCATGATAGAATTTAACCAAGAAGCCGATCTTCTTTATTACTTAACTTAAGTTTTCGGTTGAGAAGAAAACTGTTTCCGTTGCGTCCAACCGTATAAACTTAACAATCCCAGTCCGATCAAACTGCTGGGTTCAGGGACTGATGTTGTCGGTTCTGGCCCCGACTTTACCATGCCCTCGTAGCTTAGTTCAAATCCTAGGGTGTTTGGCGAAAAATCGACGCTGTAACGAATCAATAAAGCATCGCTGGCAAACATCAGGGTTTGGTCCTCAACCTCGCCGGTCATGGAGGTAAGTAACTGAGTTGGGTCATTGCCATCAAAAAATTCCAATACCGTATCCTTTAATGATAGAGCTGGAATATCTAGAGCGACGGCGTTCATCGACTCAGATGTTTGAATCATCCAAGAGCAAGTGGAATAGTTCTGGACGAATGGAAAACCGTTTTGGGAACTGAGAGAACCGATTACTCCATTAAGGGTTTCCTCTCCTTGGCAGAACGTGGGTTTACTTTCATCAGGTAAAGTAATGTCATCTAATTGGCTGGCATAGGAAAGCTGACTCTCCGTGATGTTTGTGGCAGAAATCCAGTTAGTACCCATCAAGTTAGCCCCCATCAGTTGTGCATCCTTAAAGTTTGCCAAAATTAAGTTAGCCCCGGTTAAGTCAGCACCCAGTAGGTTGGCATTATTCAGCAAAGCCTTGATCAGATTAGCGCCCATCAAATTAGCACCACTCAAATTAGTCCCAATCAGTTGAGCATCAATCAGTTTGGCACCACTCAGATTCGCCTCAGACAGATTGGCACCACTTAAGTCGGCGCCACTGAGAATAGCGCCACTTAGATCAGTACCACTCAGATCAGCATCCCTTAAGTCACAAAATCGGCAATTCCCTGTTTTTAAGAGTTGCTCCAAATTGGCTACATTAAAGGCTTGAGCGGAATTAGGGTTCAGAAAGTTTAGGGTTAGTGCGATACCACTGCTAACACCACTGGTTGCAATAGTTCGCAGCATTTTATTCACAAATTTTTTCCTCTAATAATTTTTTCATCTAGGTACTATATCCTTACAGATATAAAAGAGATTCTACCCCAAATATCAGGAAGTCCGTATCTGGGATAAGCTACGATCGCGAAAAATTCATCTTAACTTTACAAATAGGCAGCTTAATTTAAAGATTGAGTAAAGATAACCTGGTCAAGTAGCTGAGCAATCTGCTGGTTGACGATGTTGAGATTGAAGCGTTGACTGGCTAGAATCTGGGCTTGCTGAGCCATCGTTGCTGCTTGTTCGGGCTGGTTACGGCAGGTGGTGATAATTTGAGCCAGTTGCTGGGAATCACTCGAGGAGAACAGCCATCCCGTTTTCTCTGCTTCAATGAGTTCAATAACACCACCAGCAGCAACAGCAACAATCGGGCGTTCACAGAGCATGGCTTCGACAACAACTCGCCCGAAGGGTTCTGGTGACGTTGAGGTATGAGCGATTAAGTCACAGGCTTTCATCAGAGGGACGATATCCGAACGAAATCCTAAAAACTGAACTCGTTCTTTGAGTCCTAATTCGGTAACTTGTTGATGTAAATGCTGGACATACTTTTGTTCACCGAACAGGGCATCACCGACTAAAATTGCACTCACCTCTGGGGGACATTGAGCCAGGGCTTCCAGTAAAATATGCTGTCCTTTCCAGGGAGACAAACGGCTGAATTGACCGACAATAAATTTTCCATCTAATCCAAGTTGTTGTCTGATTGGATGGGAATCATTTACCTGAGTTTTGTAATAGTTAGGTTCAAAGCCGTTATAGACGACTTGCGTCAATTCTGAGCGTCCTCCTGCGGCAATAAATGCGGCTTTAGTGGCTTGGGAATTGGCAATAACTAATGATGCCAAGCGATTGGCTAGGGAGACAGCAATACGACGGTTGGTCAGGCTGAAGTGATCGGAAGAAAGGATATCATGGAGGTGATAAACCAAAGGAAGACGCCTAAAAAGGCTGACGAATGCACCAACGACTAGGGCTTTTTGGGTATTGGCGTAAATGAGTTCGTAATCACGGGCTATTTGGGTAACCTTGATGATCAGTGGGACTAGAGAACTCATACTCCCTAAACTTTGAAGAATTCCACTGTCTTTTTTTACTAGGATTGGTTCAGTGGTGAGAACTTGGACAGGAATTTGCTGGTGTTCTAATAACTCCCTGAACGTTCCGTCGGCAAATAAACCCACTAAGCAGTGATTTCGATAGGGTTTTGCCAAATCAGTTAGGCAGAGTTCAGCCCCGCCTAATTTGCCACTCTGGTCTAAAAATAGGATTTTCATATTTTTTTAAGTAACAGGTGTTAAGCCTGCTACGTTTCTACAGAAGAACTTCACGCACCTGCTGGGCAATTTTATGCCAGTTGAAATTGCGGCAAGCATAGTCCTGACAGGCGGTTCGAGAGGGCATCGAAATTTCTCCGGTTAGTAATGCTTGTAATTTTTGGGCGATCGCGTCTTCATCGGCTGAGTCTGTGATCAGTTCAGGAGAAAACGGCAATAAAATTTCTGGCATTCCCCCCACGGGCGTACACATAACCGGGGTACCCGATGCCAGAGATTCCAGTATAATTAATCCAAATCCTTCCAGAGACTGACTGGGAATCACGGTCAAGTCGGCGGCTTGATAGGCGATGGGTAAAAGTTCATCGGGTAAATACCCGAGGAATTTAACGTGATTTTGCACTCCTAATTCTGTGGCTTGTTTTTCTAGAGACTCTCTGAGTGTTCCTTTCCCCGCGATCGCTAACCACACATCGGGAATCTGAGATATGATTTTTGCCAGGGCACTTAAGAGGATATCAATCCCCATGCGCTGAACCAGGCGACGGGGAGTAAACAAAATCATCCGATCTTGATGCCAGTTGAGCTGTTCTCGCGCCTGTTGACGGGATAAGTTGGGTTGAAATCCATGGGTATCTACACCACCGGGAATGATGTGAATTTTGCTCCAGGGAATTTGATAGTGTTGGTGTAAGAGACGACCAAAGGCTTGACTGAGGACAATGAAGCGATCGCACCGATTATAAACCCGCTGTTCCATCCACTGCTTGACGAATACAGCTAGATTGTTGCTACCTGCTAGATTACTCTCCATTGCCCAAGGTCCGTGAAAGGTGAAGGTGATCGGTACCTTTTCCGGGAATAGGGATAACAGAGGCAAACTGTAGAGGGCAAAATGTAAGTTAATCGCATCAGGAGGCGGTGCTTGTCGGTTTAAAAAATGGCGGCGGGTTGACCAAAGCCTTTGCCACAGGGGACTATCGGGTTCAGCAAAATTAGTGAGTTTTAGGGGCGAGTTGGCTGGAGTTGGCGGTAGTCCAACACCGCACAATTCAACCGTATCCTGTCCAGCAGCGAGGTTGTGGGTTAGTTCGTAGACATAGCGATCGAGTCCACCTGGCATTTTGGGTAACCAGCCATTGCCGACGCAGAGAATGTAGGCAGATTTTGCCGTAGGGTTACTCATGGTAATTTGTGCAAGACTCCGGATCAGATTGGGTTCCATTTAACGTTTCAGCAATGTACTGACCCACCACTGTTTCCGAGCATTTGGTTTGCCACCAGTTCAACCCTTGCTGATGTAACCTCTGGATTAAGGATGGATCGTTGGTCAGCTTTTCCAATACCGCCTCTAGCTCACTCCAATCTTGAATCTGAATCGTCGGCGCTCCATTATAAAACCATCGTGAGGGTAAAGCTTCAGTTACGACAACACAACCATATCGGAGTGCCTCAAAGAAACGATAGGTTTCAAAAGACGTTCCTCTAGGAACCAGACATATTTTAGTATCCATCATTTTTTCGGAATAGCTGCTGGCATCTTGATCCGTTGTGGCATGGAACCCCCGTGTAATTGACAATTCAAATTTTAAGTGTTGGTATTTATACCTAAGGGAATCGATTACAGTAAGCATTTTTTGTCGAGACACAATCTTTGGATCTTTTAGCCAATATTTTAATGATTTTTTTTCATACTTTTTTTGCGCTAAACTGCCAGCAAAAAACACATCATAACACCGATCATGGATATCTTTAATCGGCAATTTCAATTGTTTATAGTAACCGAGAGGAATATCATAAATCGGTGGAACCTTAACCAGAGGTGAAGGTAAATTTTTAATCACCTGCAATCCATAATGGAACAAACCGGGTAAACGTGCCACCGAGATCAGCATAAATTGACCGAGGGTGAGAACGTTGATGTAGGATGGGTTAAGCAGGGGATTACATCCCAGACTACGGCGCGTACCGTAGCATTTAAACACAGCGCGTACCTGATGAAAATAGCCGGGGATACGACACCACTCATCCCCTTGGACAACAGCAACCACGTTTTGCCCGTATGATGGCAGCTTAGAGATATCCCAGGTGAGGTAAAAGGTTAAACCTTGTACCTGCAAATTATTCTCCATCGCCTGAAATACCTTACCAAAATAGGCACACTCAGGAACGATATGGCAGTCTTCTTGCCAAGGATTCCAAGCAATAGGTTCCCGATTTTTGGAGCAGACATAGTACTGGTTATAAATCATAATTTTACCAGGGATATCCCAGTTTAGACATTGTTGGTTCCATGATTTCCTTAATCTCTTGGAGTATGTTTGGATCTAATGAATCTTTCCACTTATTCGTTCGAGATGGGTCAGCTGTTGCCATTGCATAATTGATGATCGGCTCAGGAGAATCTAGTTCAGCAAAATTCGCAATTTCATGAATTTTCTCCTGCGGTGAACTAACCAAGTCCTCATAGCGTATTTCTAGGTAATTTTCTGGAGGCAACTTTCTGCCTTCAGCAATCGCTATTTCCATTGTTTCAGACCACTGTTTTGCCAGCAAAGCTTCACGAGAATATTGGTTTACCCATTCTTGCCATCCTGGGGGTCTTGCACCCCAGTAGTCTAAGGGGATACCCACCATTCTTTTGAGACGAGATGTGATCCGGGGCAGAAATACCGACCATTCCCAAACTGGGACTTCTTTGAGTCTAGAATAGGCTTCCTTCCAAGGGACATTCTTGGGGCGATTCAATTCTTTTTTCGTCGAATTAATTACAGAACGACCATCCCTGAGTAACATAATAATTTTGGCATCAGGGAAGACTGCCTGTATAAAAGAAAGGCGTAGACAATTTCTGGGAGTCTTATCGCAAATTCTTTTTTTGTGATATTTTTCCAGGTATTCAGTGAATCTTTTTTGAATATAACGTTTAATTTTGGGATTTAGATCGTTCTCTGTGAGATGATCATTGGTTTTATGGGTATTGCCCCACATCCAAATATTACTAATTTCTGCCCAGCCAGCGAGGTCAGGATGTTGGTCGAAGGCTTTGCCTAACCACGTTGTTCCTGAACGGGGAGCGCCGAGAATAAAAATAGGTTTTTCAACTGACATTATCAACCTCCAGTTTAGTTGTAAAATAAGCTTATTTCAATAAATTTATTTTATTTGGCGGCAAAGACTCTCTCAAGTTTATTTTATGTTGATGGTGGTGATACTGATGAGCCGCTATACCGATCCCTAAAAACCCCCACAGAATTGTACCCGATACACCCAACATTGGCACATTGATCGGTAGTCTGACCAAGGCGCTAATCACAGCGGCACGAGCGGCAACAGCAAAGGGATCGAAACCCACTTCAGAACTTTGAAACAAACTAAAAATAAGTAAGCTCATTCCTCCCATATAAAAAATAGTGCCAATCCAACCCAACTGAAAAAGCATCACCAAAATAGAGTTATCCGTCGCTACGCCACCTATTCCCAAACCCACAACACTGGTCAGTGCATCTCCAAATACCATTTTAAAATAAGCCTGTCTATTCTGAAAACTATTGTCATCCTCAAGACTGGAAAAGGTTTCTAATCGCTCACTTATTTTTTCGGAGAATGGTTCTAGCGTCGATAACGGAATAACCAGAATTATAATCGCAAAAAGGGTAATAATTAAACTAATTCGCTGCTTTGGCTTCAGAGAACTGATCAGCGTCAGTAATCCTGCCAACCAACCCAGCCAACTCGAACGGGCAAAGGTGAGCAATAAGGCTGAATAACCAGCGACTGAAGCTAGCACCTTTAAAACTTTTTGTTGATGATTACTTAATAACAGTAGCAAACCTGCTGCCATCATCGCGGCAAAAGGTTCGGTAGAGTTGAGTGTACTCCAAACCCGGAATCCAAAAGGTTCAGGACTGCCAAAGGTTGTCAATCCTGAATTAATCAACCAAAATCGATCCCACTCCGGCATTATTACATACTGTATGATTCCATAACCTCCCATCACCAATACACCCCAGACAAAAACGCGCTGCATATTTTGGCGATAATCGGGGTAATTGCGCCAATTCAAAAATAAGTGATACCCTAAAATTACTGGTGCTAGCCACTCCAACAAGGCGAGGCAAGCTTCAACGGGACTCTTTGAAATAAATCCCACTAAAAAGCTATAGAATATACCAGCAATCGATAGAACAAAAGGTAAGCTACCCTGGCGAGCCGTTTTAGGGAGATTTTGCCAGAGGGTAATTAAGGTAATTAACGTTACTAAGAAAGGGGCTAAGAGAATCGGACTGGGATTGCTAAAGCCACTCCGATAATCGACTAAGCGACGAACTAATGGTGTCAAAAACCACATCCACCAGCTAAAACCAATGTAAAGGACTGGATAGCGAAAATATAGGAACAAGCCTACAGCGAAAGCCCCCACTGGAAAAGCAAGGTTGAGTATTTTGCCAGCACCGGCTAAAATGCACAGTGCACAGAAAAAGACGAGTGCTAAGATAGCTATCCAAGCGGGCGCGGGTTGCAACTCCAGTCGGAAGCTTGAAGGTAGTGGTCTATCGCTCACTGAATATCTCCCAAGTCAAAGTATCTCAAGGTTTTGATTTAACTACGCTTCCAATCCTTGACCCTTGCCATGTTAACCACCCTTGCCACCGTCCTTGCATAGACGCTAACCATTTTTGTCCGGCTAAAGAACCTTGACTGGGTAAAAATCGCAACCATTGCACAAGACCGGGAGACTTTCTAGTTCCTACTAAAGTTGCCCATATTATAAAAATAATCTGTTGTAAACGTGGCAAATGTTCTAACAACGCTAAGGTTTCATTATGGACAGCATTGGTTAAGGCAATGGCATTAAATTGATGGCGTTGGTCTTCATCAAAACGCGGTGCTGGATAGTGATTAACGACAATATTGGGATCGTAAATCAGCTTCCAGCCGTTGCGTTTCAATGCCAAGCAAAAGGGAACTTCAAAGTCTACCTGCGCCCCCGTCCCGCGCATTCTTTCGTCAAAACGTAACGCTTTAATTGCATTCCGGCGAAAACTCATATTAACTCCTTTAAAAATATCAACGTATCGGGCTGCACCGACACCAAGATGATGATTGCCAATTAAGCGTCCGAACCACTGAAGGCGACCAACAACCTGCTTTGTCTCAGTTGTCCATAGTTCACCGTGGTAATAAATCATGTCGCGCCCCCCGACACCGCCAATGCGCTGATCAGACAAAAAATGATTTTCAATCCGTGCCAACCAATCGGTATGGGGAGCCGCATCGTCATCGGTAAAGGCAATGATATCTCCCTGGGCAACCTCAAGACCTGCATTCATTGCAGCTACGACTCCTGGCACCTTTACCTGCACGGTACGCAGTGGCAGAAAGTTAGGGTCAAAGGTTTCAAAGAATTGCCAAGTTTCCGTATCAGTGTTACGGATAATCACCAACACTTGATTGGCAGGTCGAGTTTGCTTTTGCAGCGCCTCCAGACAGCGTTTTAGGTCTGGCAGACGGCGATATGTTGGTATAGTAACGGTGATAATCATTAATATGTTTTTAAATAGTTTTATTGGGCTAAATAATTATAAATCAAAGATTAATGATAACCCAATGATTTAAATAATTTAATATAACGGTGTGCCATATTCGCCCAACTATGTTGCTCGGCTTTAGTGCGGGCAGATTGACCCATTTGTTTTCTCTTTTCTGGAGTTTTTGTTAAAATATTTAGGGCTTGGATCAACCCTGGCACATCATCCGGATCAGATAAAACTATGCCACAATCTGGGGTAACAATTTCTGCACCACCTGCGGTGGCGGCGGTAATCACGGGGAGTCCAGACGCCATCGCTTCGAGTAACACAAGTGTGCAAGCTTCATATCGCGAGGGAAACACAAATAAATCCACAGCGTTCATGATTTCGGCAATATCTGTGCGATAGCCGAGAAAATGAACTCGTTGACTTAGATTCAGCTTTTGGGTTAGCTGAGGATAGGGACTTCCGGCTGTACTTCCAGCAACGGCTAGGTGTAACTCAGGAACCTCAACTAAGGCGTGCAGCACCGTATCCAAGTTTTTTCGAGGGGTGCGGATGTCTCCAGCAAAAAACGCCAGGGTAACGCCTTCGGGAAGCCCAAGTGGAGTGCGATCGCGCCTTGTCGGACAAAACTCTTGCAAATCAACCCCATTTAAGATCACCTGAATAGACTGGGATGGGATTCCCATCTCTACCAGTTCCTGCTTAACCTTTTGTGAAACCGCCACAACCACTTTAGCTTGGATAAATGCCTGTTTTTCCCACCCAGCATTTAGCTTCGTGTAAAGCCACTGATAGAACCCATAGAGATCACGACGGATGCGCCAAGTATGCACAGGCGATCGCAGCCAGGAACTGTGGACGAAATGCACGGCGTTAACATCTCCGGGACTACTCGTGATCGCGCCATTAACTTTGACCACATCCAGTTCATCCCGGTGTTTGCTTAACCACCCAGCACTTCGCCAAGAAAAAACGAGATTTCGCAGCAATGCTGTGGGGAATTTCTGGACAGAGATATCAATCCACTGAACCTGACTATTTTGCTGCAAATCGAGTGCAACCTGACTGGCGATGAGGGTGACATGATGACCGAGACGGAGCGCTTCTTTGACCACTTCATAATTAACTCTGCCTTGACCATCGCCTTTATCCACAGTATGGGTAACAATACCAAGTTTCATAATATATTTGTCATTTGTTGATTGTTCATTGATAATCCTCTTCCCCTGCTCCCAGACGCGCCATGGCGCGTCTCTACATCGCTCCCTCTGCTCCCCCTGCTCCCCCTGCTTCCCCTGCTTCCCCTGCTTCCCCTGCTCCCCCTGCTTCCCCTGCTTCCCCTGCTCCCTCTGCTCCCCCTCAGCGATTAAAGAACCATTAGCCTATTTCAGCCAAGCCGACAGGTCTCGCTGTATAAGCGTTTGCAGCTTCTCAATATCCTCTCGATAAACTTCGAGCAACTCCTGACGAATCTCAGGTAAGAGAATAGGTTTAGCTCCTAAATTTTGCTTTTTGACACTCTCGCGAATCGCGAGACGTAATTTCTCGGAAAATAAAGGTTTAAACGCTGATTTTATCGGATTATCTTTAGTAAACAGATTCTGCAACCATCTTCTTTTAGGAACCCCTGATACGTTTTCTCTCTTGAAATCCGGGATAAAAGTATCATCTATGGCTAAAAAATTATAGATGTCTTGGACAACAGTCAAGCTATCTGATGCTAGATCATCATACAAATATATTCTAATCTGTTCTGGATCAAAGCTATCCAAATATCCTTTAATCTGACTGTAATAAAATCCCACTTGTTTGTAGTGCCATCCGGGTCGAAACCCCGCTTTAATCCGCTTTTCTTCTTCTTGAAGGGCTTGCTGAAACGTCAGAGTTTCAACGCCATCTCGAAACTGATAGAGAAACGCCGAAAACGCTCGCTCTACCGGATTGCGAAGGATGGCAATGAGTTTAGCCTTGGGGAGGTGGCTTTTGATCCGTTCCGGCGCTTTAGGAATATAGAGATACTCGGTAGAAGCTTCCCCAATAGCGATTTCAGTTGAAACTCCTTGAAAGAGTTGACAATATTGTTCTAAAGTCAAAGCCGTTCTTCGCCCATTATCTCTCACCCCGTTATTGTAAATGCTATAAAGCTCTGGGGTAAAAAATCGGGGTTCTTTCACCGGACTCATATAAACTTGGGGATGCTGATTTAAGTAGGAATAGAGAGAAGTCGTTCCCGCTTTTGCTGCACCAATAATCAGAAAATTAGGCATTATCATCGTTCATAACCGGGTACAGTGAACAGTAAATTTTTGACTTAGCCCTATAAATAACCATAAAGCGCGAGTTCTGACTTAGCAATTTGTTCGGCTGCGGCAATTTCGACGCGATCGCGTCGTTTATAGATGCTGATTGAGCTAGTTCTGGCTTGCTTAAATTTCTGGCGCAACTGATTATTTAGGCTACAGCCAAAATGGGCAACGACGGCTTCTCCATAGTGAATCGGATCACGAGCTAAGTCTTCATATTTCAATAACATAACCCGGTTACTGGCAATGATATCGGGACGACAAAAGAACTCATGACAGCGACGCACCATTTCTTTCCACATCCAGATAGCTCTTACGTAAGGTGTAGCCGCCAGAAATTCTGCTTCTAAACCTGGGTCAACCCACCAGGGAACATAACGGTGATCGTATTTACGACCGAGGGGGGCTTCGGCTGTCCGCAAGTTGGTTAGCTTTTCATCCGTCAACACATCGTATTTTCGGATGAGAGAATCGGCACAATCCCGACCATCGCGGTAGATATGGACAATGCGACAATTGGGTAAAGCGTTGTAGGTAAACTCTGGGGCAAAACTGAGAAAAGGCTCTTTATAAATAATCCGTTCGATGACTCGTTTTCGTTGCAACGCCTGAATCAGTTCTGTTGTCCCCATTGACTGAGTTAGCCATCTGTGGATTGCCGAGACTCGTTCTTCGGAGATCGATTCGATAAAATCGATCAAAGAGAACTCAAATCCCGTCAAAAGTGATTGATAAATTTCGGAACAGAGGTCACGATTGATCAGGTGGGGAATGACAATCGGCAGTAAATGCCCAGAAATACATTCTGAATGAGGTAAAGGTTTTAGAGAATCGAGTAAAAAAGTTGTTCCTGATCGGGGACAACCTAAAATGACATTATAGTCCATGTCCATAGCTGACAATATTCCCTCTATTAAGGTATTACTTAAAAAACCACAATATCGGCAAAACTGATATTGGCTTGGTTGGACAACGTGGCTAGCAATCTTTGGTCACTACCGCCAGCGCCATCGATATCAAAGAAGAGATTACCTGTACTTTGGTCATAGATAAAGCGATCCTCGCTATCTAAGGCTGTGGTTCCCAAGACAAACTGTTCGGCGCCAAGAACACCCTTTACCAGATCACCACCAAACTTTTCTCCCTTGACCTGAATTATGTCATCTGCTACAGAGAAGTCAGTAATCGTGTCTACTCCATCCGTTGTTCGGAAAAAACGGAATCTATCAGAACCTTCACCTCCTGTAAGCGTGTCATTGCCGAACCCACCAATAAGTAAGTCATTTCCTAAACCACCATTGAGAATATCATCACTAAACCCCCCATTCAGGTTATCATTGCCAGCATCGCCGTTGAGGATGTCCTCACCACCAGCGCCATGAAGCACGTCCCGCTTATCGCCCCCATTTAGGATGTCTTTACCATCTGCTCCCTTGAGGATGTCCCTGCCATTAAAGCCGTTGATGATATCATCACCAGCCGTACCGTTAAGAGTATCATCACCAGCCGTACCGTTTATCGTGTTATCTTCTAGAGCCGGTATGAATTCCAGATAATTAAGATTAAAAACTCCATTGATGATATCCAGTTGTAACTGTTGAGAACCAGCCGAAAGATTCAGAGCTTCGGCAACTACGTTTTGCCAGGACTGCCAGTCGCCTGTTTTGTCAAACTCAAGGGTCGTTGTTTGCCCATCAACTGTGACATTGAAACTGTGAATGTCTTGCTTGCCACTGGCGACACGAGCCACTAAATTGTATAGACCGGACTTTGGTACAGTGAAGTTGTAGGTTAGCCATTCTCCAGCGTCAGTCCAGCCAATGTTGTAACCTCCACCTACATCAGATGTGGCTTCAATATCCACTTGATCATTGCGATAAGCACCGCCAAAATTCTTTTTCGTGGTGTCATAATAACTAATACCCTGACCACCAGATGCGTAGTCTTCAGCTTCGATACGGATAGAAGTGTTGCTGAGCGGGTTGATTGTCAGGTTGACCGTGGCGGTATCTGTACTCTGGAGATCATCAACCTGATACACAAATTGATCAGTACCTGTGAAATCTACAGCCGGGGTATAGGTGATAAAATCGTCGCTCAAATCATCAGGGGTATCGTTGTCATCAACTACGGCGGTACCGTTGGTTGGAGGGGTAAGGATACTCAGCGACAGTACATCTGCCTCAGCATCGCTATCGTTACTCAACACATCGATATTGACAGGTGTATTTTCATTAGTGGTTACATCGTCATCTATGGCGATTGGAGCCGTATTTGCCCCGCTGTTATCTGCTTCTAAAACTGTAATTAATTGATTCGCTGAGATGTTTTCCAGCGTTTGAACAATCCCACTGGGCCAATGAATTTCTAATAAATCCACTTGGGTATTCTCCGCGAGTCCAAAATGAATGCGCTGGTGATTTTGCGCCCACTTATGGATTCCTCCCGATTGTTCACGCAGTTGGGTCACGCCTCCAGCCGTCACGAATACTCGTGCCCCTATTCCGTCTCGGTTTGAGACTGTGCCTTCTAGGTCGATTTGAAGCCAGTTATTGCCATTACCTTGGTTGCGGAAAAGCTGGTGGGGACCGTTATTACTGAACAATGGTGTGCCTTCCACAAAACCATTAGTGACGAATAAGTCAAGAAAACCATCGAGATTATAGTCAGCCGCCGTTACTGAGTCACCCAACCCCAACGCCGAACCAGCGGCTCCCCCGGCATTTGACACCGGAATAAATGTGCCATCCCCTTGATTCTCAAGCAGGATATTTTCCCGGTTTAAAGCTGACCCGGTGGCAACAATATAGAGGTCTACATCCATATCGTTGTCAAAATCGCCAGCCGTTACGCTGTTGCCAGCACTATTAATATTATTGATACCAGATTCGCTACTGACATCCACTAATCCTTGATCTGTATTGATCAAAAGTCGATCCGATGGGAAAGAAGGATTCGGATTAAAACCCAAAGCCGCCAATTCCGAAATCGGCTGAGTCGCTTCAACAAGAATAGCTTCTCGATTGATTGAGTTAAATATTTGCCAACGCTGTAAGCTGGCATCATAGCCAATATAAACTCCTTGATCAACACCAGGAGTATGAGGATAAATACCGACTACATTTGGATCATCTGGAGATAAAGTAAATTCACTAAAGTTGTTAACGGGAGTAGGATTAAAGCCACTAGAGCCGATGAAAATTTTATTAGCGGACGCTAAGGCAAATTTAAAAGTAACCTCTCCAGTGGTGTTGAATTGAACACCTTTCTCGTCGCCATTTGATCTAAAAAATACGCTAATATCGTTAGGTGTCACTTGACCCAACTCTGCTTGCGTCCCTCTACCTGTCAAATATAGATCTGGCAGCAGATCACCATTTAAGTCAGCCGAAATGACATCACTACCTGAGAGTAAATGTGTACTTGATAAGAGACTTGACGTTATGTCTGTAAACGGTGTGGAAGTCGTATCTAAAATTGTTTTGTTTTGGGGCAATACGAGATCTAAATTCCCATCTCCTGAAAGATCGGATAAAATACCAAATTTTACAGTCTCTGATTCAAGTCCTGGAACGACGACGGAGCCAACATTCTCAAAACCATTACTGGTTTGGCGAAAAATTGTCGTGGGGTCAAGACCATCCGATCTTTTGGTGGAGCCATGGAAAAGGTCAAGCAAACCATCGTTATCGAAATCAAACCAAATAGGACCTTGTGCCTTGGCGCTGGCGTAAGCTAGCCCTAATTCTGTCGCCCGATCTCTGAGTACACCTCCCTCATTAACAAATAATAAATTCGGTTCCGTTGTCGGTGAACCAACAAGCTGTAATAAATCCTGGTCTCCATCATTATCAAAATCTACCCATGTTGCTCCATGATGATCAGAGCTTAGTCCTGAACCTGCTGTTAATTCTTCTAGCAAGAAGACGGTAGAGGTAGCATCAGTAAAAGTGCCATCTTTCTGGTTTAGATATAAAATGCCAGGATGATTAAAGTGATTATTAACCCAGATATCGGGAAATTTATCACCATTGAAATCTCCCCAAGCTGAACCATAAGTCAGTCCGGCATAAGATATTCCAGCTTCATTGGTGACTTCTTCAAAACGAATAGTAGTAGCAGATATCGAACTATCTTCTGTGGGAGTTGTGCTACTCGTTTCCACTTCCTGATTCGATGCCACTATTTCTATAAGTGACTGATTAAGGAGTAAGTTTGGCTTGGCTGGGACTTGATCTTGCTCAAAGGAGGTTTCGGCATCAATATCGGCATATAATAAATCACAAATTATACACATAAGCCTGGGGAATTAATTGTCAGTTCTAGATTAATTTTTATGTTAACCCTTTCAAAAAAGCAAAATCAAGTAAATGTTTAAACTTCATCAAAACTTTATCTCAATACTTCTATAGAAATTTATGGTCTGATGCGGTACATCGGTAAGGGCGCAAGCCTTGGGTAAGGGCGCAAGCCTTGGGTAAGGGCGCAAGCCTTGGGTAAGGGCGCAAGCCTTGGGTAAGGGCGCAAGCCTTGCGCCCCTACATGCTTGGAAACCGCTATAATCTACTCAATTATTTCATCCACTTAGCCAGATCTCGCCCTAGAAGGGTTTGAAGGTTGACAATATCCGGTTTATACATATCAACTAATTTTTTTCTGATGTCAGAGTCTATAATTGTTTTTTTGCCCAGATTCTTCTGAGTGATACTTCGGTTAAGGCTTTGACGGATTTTTTTAGGCAGTAAAGGCTTAAGCGCAGATTTAATCGGATTTTTTTTAGTCAGAATTGTTTGTAAAACCTTATTTTTAGGAATCCCTGATACATTCTCTCTGGTTAATTCGGGTGTAAAGTCATCATCGACACCCAGAAACTGATAAATATCTTTAACCACAGCACTGCTGTCATCTACCAAATCATCATACAGGTAAATCTTGATCTGATCTTGTTCAAACGCAGCAAAATATTGCTTAATCCAATCGGCATAAAATCCTCGCTGCTTATAATACCAAAGCGGCTGCCATTTCTCTCTGATTCTGCTTTCTTCTGCTTCCAGTCCCTCGGCAAAAGAAAGTGTTTCGTAACCATCCCGAACTAAATGCAAATAACTAGAAAAAGCTCGCTCGGCTGGATCGCGAAGAATGGCGATTAATTTAACCTTAGGGATGTAGTGCTTGATCCGTGCGATCGCCTTCTGACTGTGCAGGTACAATGTAGACGCCTCACCAATCGCTATCTCATTGGTAACACCCTGAAAAAGGCGGCAATAGTCCTCAATCTGAGTCACTGAACGACTATTTATTCCCTGTGCTGGACCTTGAAAATCAAGGGTCTCACCTTCTAAGGCAAAAAATCTCGGTTCCTTAATCGGACTCATATAAATCTGAGGATGCTGCTTTAAGTAGGAATAAAGCGAACTGGTTCCAGCTTTAGCCGCACCGATAATTATAAAATTAGGCATGACCATTTTCATTTTCTCCTTAAGCTTTTTCAATGATTAACAACTGGTCAATGGGCGGATTTTTAATTTCCTGCAACTCACCCTCCGACCAAACTATCTTTATAGAATCTACTTGAGGACTTTCTCTTAACCCAAAGTACAACCGATAATGTCCCTGAGAAAAGTGCGACCCTTCCGCTTGACCAACGGCTTGAATTTGAACCCCGTCAGACGTAACCACCTCAACATGAGAACCAATGGCTTGGCGATTTTTAGGCGGTCCAATGAGTTTAATTTGTAGCCAATGATTTGTCGCACCGATATTGGAATACAGCTTCACTTGCCAGAACGAGGGTAAAGCGGATTGGGAAAATACTTTTTTGACGAACCGATTCAGGATAGAATCGTGATACCGTGTGGCTAAAAGTAAATCGCGATCGCCATCGTTATCGGCATCAAGCCAAGTGGCGCGGGACTCCAGTAATTCAGGGGATTTCACTTCTAGCATCTGAGTGGCTGTAAATTTGTGGTCTTGATCTTGGCGATATAACCCACCAGGTATTAGATGTAAATCGGTTAAACCGTCGTTATCGTAATCTACCCAGTTAGCCGTCAAAGCTTGAGTTGGGAGTCCGACTTGCTGGGGTTCAACCACTTCATAAGTCCCGCGATTATTGATTAATAAGGTATTGGCGTTGGGTGAGGCAAAAAATACATCTAAATCGCCATCTGCATCATAGTCAGCAACTGTCAATTTATTGCTATCCTCAAATCTCTCAATCACACTTCCGGGATTTGAACCAATTAACTGAGGTTTAAATTGTCCAGAATCATTGACATATAACCAAAACGCTTTTTCATCGACCCAAAATAAATCAATATCTCTATCTCTATCCGCATCTAACCAGGCAAAGATTCCCATGTTAGGAAAATCCAGATTAGTTTGGCTAGCCACGTTCACAAACTTACCATCAGAATCCTGACGGTAAAGCTGATTGGGAAACGTAGCCGTTCGACCAGCCGCTTGATAGCATACCGTGTAAATATCGAGACGATTATCTGCATTAAAATCCACCCAAGCCGTCTGTAAAGCTGGACAGCCATCCTTGACAATTCCTGATTGAGCAGTAATATCTTGAAAAGTTTGGTTACCCTGATCAACTAATAATTCATCGCTGAACCTCTCCGGAATTTTATCCATTCTCCCCTTGAGACCCCCGCGCACGATGAAAACATCAACCATGCCTTCTGCATCATAGTCTGCCCAAGCCATACCGTGACGATCTCTTAAATATAAGGAGAATTCGTGGGACTTGGGATTGACAAATTGATTGCCCACAAACACGCTATCTATAGGAAGGTCATTATCTAGCTGGAACGTGATCGGCAGGCTAACGTTATGAGGTGTAAAGACGAGTTTACTGTCCTTGTTTTCACTTTTAAATTCCAAGGTTGACACAATGGCTCCGGAAGCAAGTTTGTCTTCGGTGACATTGACATCAAATTGCTTGTTTTCTTTGATGTTTAGGGGAGAAGATAATTTAATAATTCCTTGAATTGAATTATTATTTTTATTGTTTTTTATAATTAAGCTTCTGTCTTTCCAGTAAATATAGATACCTGGTTTACTAATTTTAGGCTCAGTTCCCGAATATTCCAGACCAGGAAAATCGTAGTCTTGATCCAGTCGCAACGACGATATCCTATTTTTGGTAAATTCTCCATTGCCTTCACCCAGCAAGAGTAACTGACCATGATTATGATTAGACGTGAAGATATCTAAATTTTTGTCAGAATTAACATCAACAACGCCTAAGTCAAATAATCTAAACTCATGGGTTAGTAAAGGACGGGAAGTAAACCAGGTTTTGTTTTCTGTATAAAGATTTAATTCTTCATTGGCAGGTTGCCCAACGATATAGTTAATGCCAATCACTAAGATAGCTGTACAAATTACTAAAGCTAATGTACGAATAGTCAATAGTGGATATTTAGTCTTTAAACGCTTAATCATTATTTAGATGCATTTTTTATATTCAGGACAAAAAGTTATTCATGTTATCCAGTCAGAAAGGTCTCGTTGGATCAGATCCTGAAGCTTTAAAATATCTTCTTTGTATAGTTTTATCAAGTCTTGGCGATCCTCTGGCGATAAAATAGGTTTCGCTCCTAAGTTTTGTTTATCAAACGTTTCCGCAATATTTCGACGGAGCTGTTCCGGTAAAAACGGTTTAAACGCCGACTTGATCGGGTTGTCTCGATTAAACAGAGAATACAACAGCCTACTTTTAGGAACGCCCGATATATTTTTTCGACTTAAGTCAGGGGTAAATGTATCATGTACACCCAGAAATCTAAAAATATCTTGGACGACAGCCGTTGAGTTTGCCGCCAGATCTTCATAAAGGTAGAGTTTGAGCTGCGATCGCTCAAATGTATCATAGTAGCGCTTGAGCTGATCATAATAGAATCCTTTTTGCTTATAGTAAAAAAGGGGTGCCCATTTCTGCTGTATCCGGATTGGCTCCTCTCTTAAAGCCTCGGCAAAGGAAAGGGTTTCATAGCCTTCTCGAACTAAGTGGGCAAAACTTGAGAAAGCCCGATCAACGGGATGACGCAGGATGGCGATGAGCTTTACATTGGGGAGGTAGTGCTTTATCTTTGTTGCTGCTTTAGGGCTGTAAAGATAGATCGGGGAAGCTTCACCGATCGCAATCTCATCGGACACATCCTGAAACAGTTCGCTGTAGGCAGCAAAACTGGTTCTAGAGGTTCGATTTATTCCTTGATCCGGACCTTGAAAATCAAGGGGTTCCCCCTCTAAGGCAAAGAATTTGGGTTCTTTAACCGGACTCATATAAATTTGCGGGTGTTGTTGAAGATAGTAATAGAGAGAGCTAGTTCCCGCTTTAGCCGCACCGATAATCAAAAAATTAGGAAGTACCATAAAATTAACTGATCTCCTATCTGATTTGCCCCAATTCGTGTTGTATTTGGTGATAATTCCAAAGCTTACCCCGCTTCTCCAACAACTCCTGATATCCTCCCTGCTCCACAATCTGCCCTTGCTCAAGCACCACAACTTTATCCGCCCGCATAATCGTCGATAACCGATGAGCGATCGCAATCACGGTTCTTCCCACTGAAAGCTGCTCTAATGACTCCTGAATCAGCCGCTCTGACACTGAGTCTAAAGCACTCGTGGCTTCATCCAGAATCAGAATATCTGGGTTACGCAGCAGAGCTCGCGCGATCGCAATCCGTTGTCGTTGTCCCCCTGATAACCTCACTCCGCGATCGCCTAAACGGGTGTCCAACCCTTCGGGCATTTCTTCGATAAACTCCAAGGCATTGGCTAAACGAGCCGCTTCCCGAATGGCAGTCTCATCGGCTCCTTCTGTGCCGTAAGCGATATTATTGCGAACTGACGTATTAAAAATAAACGTGTCTTGGCTAACAATCGCTAGCCGACGACGTAAAGAATTAATGTCAAATTCCCGCAAATCGATGCCATCCAACAAAACCTTTCCCTGTGTTGGATCATAGAATCGGGGAATTAGATCCGCTAAGGTGGTTTTACCCGCACCAGACGCCCCCACCAAAGCCGTCGTCTTTCCTCGTTCAATGGTTAGCGTAACGTTATGTAATACAAGATTATCCGCCTCATACCCAAAATCTACACCGACAAACTCAATCCCTCGCTGTAAGCCTTTAAACTGAACGGTTCCATCTTTAAAATAGGGTTTATTGTCACTCCTGAGTAACTCTTTGATATTATTCAGTGACCCTTGAAAATCACCGAGTTTTGCTCGAGTTCCATTGAACTGACGCACAATGGGCATTAGGCGAAACAAGACAAATAAGAACGTCAAAAATGAAGCTGGTTGTAGCTGATTATTGGGAATAAACGTCGTAAAAGCAAACAGCAACATCCCAATAATAATTGTAATGGACATCCCCTCGGAAAGCGGTCCGACCAAATTACTCGCTTTCACGATTTTGGTCATCGTATTGACAATTTCTGAACTGGCACCATAAAAACGCCTGCGTTCAAAATCCTGGGTAGCAAAGGCGTGAACCGTGCGAATTCCGCTGATAAATTCAACGGCTGTGGCGACAAACATTCCATTGGCTTTTGACCGTTCAAAGCTGGCTTCTCGTACCCTAGCAATCAATGTTGATACTCCAACGGAAAGCAGCGTAAACAACATCAAGGAAATGATCGTCAATTGCCAGGATATCAACACCATTGAGATGATATAAGCCACTAGGGTTGAACCCCGAGTAAACAGAAAAGCCATCACCTCAAACGACTGTTTAATTTGCTCAATCTCAGTCGTTAAACTATTGAGCAGTTCACCCGAACGAGTCTTAGAAAAATATCTCAGACTCAATCCTTGAAGCTGTTCAAACATTTGCTTTCGCAGCCCATCAATGAGATTAATCTGAGCAATCTTACTATAAACCAGTCCTAAGTAGGTCAACCCACATCGCAGCCAAGTAACCAGTAAAATCAGAGCAGATACCCGATAGAGTCGTTCCCTAGCGGGTGCATTGACCGCTAATACCCAAACATCAAGCCACTCAATTCCCGTTTTAACTGGCTCAGCCTCTGGGCTGGTAAAACTTTGTAAGAAGGAAAGGATAAACCCGACTCCGAATCCTTCAAAAATTGCCGCCAGTAATGTAAACACCACAGCCAGAACAGCAATTCGGCGAAAGTTTTTAAACTCCCGAAATATAAAAGCATTATCCTGCCAAAATTTTGTGGTTTTCAGGAAATTGCGGATTGGGTTAGGAACCTTTAGGAGCATGGGTATTTGATGAACAGCAGGGTTAGACTAGGGTTAGGTTTGGAGCCTCTCGATGCTAGCAAAAACATTCAAGACGACAACAGACGCAGGGTCAAGTTTTTTACGGGTAAATAGTTGCAGCCCGCCTCATCTAGTAAGCGCCAAAACCTGAGAGTACCTTGGGAACTGTTTTCAACAGCAGCATCAGATCCTGCCGCACTGACCAACGACGGAGATAGTCGAGATCCCAATGATTAACTGTTTCTAAATCCAGCAGAGTTGACCTAGCTTCTACCTGCCAACTTCCCGTGATTCCAGGTCGTGCATTCAACCGCCGCCTTCCTTCAGGGCTCAGCCGTACAGCATCATACAAAGCCCAGGGGCGGGGTCCAACTAAGCTGAGTTCACCCCGTACCACATTAACTAATTGGGGTAATTCATCCAAGCTATACTTTCGCATCCAACGCCCTAGAGGGGTCACACGGGGGTCATCTTCGCGCTTGTGTAATCCTGGCATATCACCCATCACTTGATGGTGCTGCTTCTCGGCATCCACCACCATGGTGCGAAACTTGAGAATCCGGAAAAACCTGCCCCGTTTCCCAATCCGCCATTGCTTGAAGAAAATCGGTCCTGGCGAGGACATGCGAACCCAAAATGCTAATAGCAGCAGGATGGGACTCAACACAAGTAATAAGAAAGAAGCAGCAAGTACGTCAATAATACGCTTGAGAAACCAATTTAGGGGACGGCGCTTTCTCGGTAATTCCCGAAGAGAAGGAATTCGCAGAAAGACGGGCTTCCCCGCTTGCTCACAAGCATCCGCCCAACGATTGAGTTGAGTCTCTCCTAGTTCGTAATCTAAGGAAACGAGTTTGACTGGGGAACGTTTTAAACATTCAGTTAACCGTTGCTCATTCTCAAGCGTACTCAGACATGGATGGTTGGCTACATCCCCACGCCTGACCAGCAATTTATTCTGTCGCCACTTCAGCATACACGAGTGTGGACAACGTTCTGTCTTTTGCTGGTGAGTAAAAGTTGAAGTCTTAAATAAAACTTGGGATTTGATCATTAGTATTTATGAGTAGATGACCCTCTTGGCACTTGCCGACAGAAAAAAATTTTTATTTCGATCGTATAATAATCTTAATTGAATAAAAACATTTTTGCTTCAGTGTATTGTAAAGATTCGATGAAGCCTAGATGAAAATTACATGAAGAACATCTGGAATTATAGCCAGTCTCAATGATTCATGAAAACAGATGAGACGGAAAACCTTGCCCAGCAATACTTGCTATTTCACAACTATTTCACAACTCATTGAAACGCACTATAGTAACCCTTAGATGCGGGCGAATTAATAAAAGAATCGGTGTCCTATGTCCGATAGTCCAGCCACTACCCAATAAGCAATAACACTTAGTTAAGGTCTAGTAATTGACTTTTACTCTGCTGAGCATAAGCAACATAACGATTTGTATAACTACTAGCACCATTTGCCACCACACCGATCGCGTTTAAGGGACTGAGCAGATTGGTTGCCTCCATCAATTCTGATTGTGTCACCCGATCTAAGCGGGCAACCAATACCACACCCCGACAAAAGGAAGCCGCTTGCATGGCATCGACAATGCCCAGAACTGGCGGAGTATCAAGTAAAACCAAGTCATAACGCTGTTCAAAGGTTGCCATTAATTGCTTCATTCGTCGAGAACCGAGTAACTTAACCGGATCGGGTGGCGTTGGTCCAGCCGTTAACACCTCAATCTCGACACCGAATAGGGAAAGCTGTTGCGGCTCGAACTCTAGGGTTTGATCAGCAAGTAGGGTTGCCAGTCCTTGAGCATTAGACAAGTGAAGCTGTTGGTGCAGTGTTGGACGGCGCAAATCCGCATCAACTAAGAGTACCCGTTGGTGTAAGCGAGCGGCACTAAATGCTAAACCCAATACAAACGTGGACTTCCCCTCACCAGGTAGGGCGGAGGTGACAACCAGAGACTTGAGTATGGCATCAGCATTTAGAAATTGGATATGTTTATAAATCAGATCTAACGATTCCCGCAAGGGCAAAGATTGCAGCATGGGGAGCGTTTCCGGTTCAGGAGTGGGTGACTTACTGAAGGGAAAGTGCATCAGCCGTCCATTGGTACTCAAGCGCGGCAATTGGGGTAAGATACCCAATAAAGGCAGTGCCACCTTTTGCTTCAACTGATCTGAGGTATGCACGGCATCATCTAGCGCTTCCCGTCCAAAAGCAGCCATTCCACCCAAGAAAAACCCAACCACCACAGCCAACATCAAATCCTGCTTCCTGTTAGGTCCCATTTTCTTGCCCAACTGGGGAGCTTCCACCACTTGCCATTTAAATCCCCCCCTAGCGATTTCAATGCTTAACTCCTGTCGGGCTTCGAGGAGTTTTTGCAGGGTATTGCGTTCAACTTGCACTTCGGGTTGCAGGCGTTCGTACTCCGCTATCAGTTGGGGAAAGCGACTGAGTTGCCCTTGGAGTTGCTGCTGAGTTTGTGCCAAACTCTGATCCCTTGCTTCTAGGGCTTCCAGAGATGTTTTAGCTTCCACAAGCTGGCGTGAAAGCTCCAAGTCTGTATCTCCCAACTGTCCAGCTTTCTCTAAGCTTTCTGTTGTTTCTACTCGCACTTCTCCTAATACCCGATTGGCTTCTGCTTGCAACAGTTCCTGCTGGCGCTGACGCTGTTTCAGCAGGTTCTGTACACTGGGTTCGGCATCGGTAAATCTCACCCGTTGCTCTGCTAAGGCGAGTTCTGTCTTTTGCAGTTCATCCAGCAGGGTTTGGTAACGGGATGACTCACTTAAGCGGGAAGCGGTGAGTGCCTTTTGGGGAGAACGTGCCAGTTGTTGTTGTAGTTCCTGATAACGCGCCCTTGTTTCTTGTGACTGAGCGTTAATTGCCTCTCGCTCTTGCTTAATCGTGTTCAGCCTTTGTGTCACCGTTGTGGCTTGCTGCTGCGGATCAATCAGGTTTTGGGTTTGGCGAAATTGTTCTAGGGCTTGCTCTGCTTGGCTGACGCTCTGTCGTGCCGTGGGTAACTGGTTATTGATAAACGCTAAACCTTCGGCGATGCGTTGTTGCTGCTGCTGGAGGCTGAACTCCTGATAAACCTTTTGAATCGCTTCTAAGACGTTTTGGGTTTTAACTGGATCATTGCTGGTATAATCCACTTGCACAATCTTGGTCTCTGTTTTGCCCTCCTGCTTCCGGGTAACCGTCAACGATTCCTTAAGCGCTTCCACCTCAAGGTTTGGGTATCGCGGGTGGAGCAAATCCACGGCTTGTTGCAGAAGTTGAGTACTCCTCATCAGGTTTAACTGGGTGGCATAGTCTACTTCTAGATTCGAGTCCTTAACCTGATCTTCAAAAGCCGGTTGTCTATTTTGATTATTTTCTTTAAAATAAGGCTCAACCAATAGCTGCATGGAACTCCGGTAGGTAAGCGTTTTGGTCAGCGACAGAGGAATCGCGATCGCCAAAATCCCACAAAATACACCGAAAAACCAAAAGCGTCGGCGGACTAGAATGGCAAACAGTTGCCCGTAACCAAAATCGGTATCTGCTCCCTGGGTACTATTTGATGTCACTGTCACGATTGCTCAACTGGAATGGATAAATGAGAGAGAATGATCCGGTCTAAATCCACCTAAAATGCGGCAAGGGGGCGGACGCTATAACCGCCTCGGTTATATCAAGCGCAGCGAGTACCGCCAAGGGTTTAGCGTCTGGAGAATTGCCGCTGGCAGGGGTCAAGAGGATTGAGATTTTTATCTAGAACATTACTTTGAGTCACTCATTACTGGTAAAGTTTGCCTCGACGGTGTTAAGACTCGGTACTTTCTAGCAAGCACTGCCTTTTCCGAATGAGCTGTTTAACTTGCTAGTTGTAGAGCAAAGAACTGGCACGCATTCTTTGGTACGAACGTTAACTCTTAGTCTTAACGGCTGCTAGCAAGAGCTAGCCGTCTGGTCAACAGGCTCATTAAAGCCCACACCATACCCCCTAGGGTTGGTGTGCGGTAGTTGACACACCTGCTCCATCAGTTGTGTCACTTTGCCAAAAAATACAGCTTCTGAGAACTTACTCAGAGCATAATGACGAATCTGGGCATAATCCCATGTTAGTTGATTGAATTCAATTAAGGCGGCATGGATGGCTTCTGGGGTTTGTTTGTTGAAAAATACGCCCGTTTTGCCTGGGATTTGGGTATCGATTACTCCTCCTGCACCATAAGCAATCACCGGGGTGCCACTGGTGTTGGCTTCAATGGGAACTAATCCATAGTCTTCTAATGCTGCAATAATTACCCCCTGTGCTTTCGACAGATATTGCTTACGCTCTTTGTCACTCACATAGCCAAGAAATTTAATGTTTCCCAAAGCTTTGGCTTCAAGACGTTCTCTTTCGGGTCCTTCCCCTGCAATCAGTAAAGTCCACCCTAGCCAATTAAAGGCTTCCACGATAATATCGATGCGTTTGTAGCTGATCATGCGGGAAGAAACATAGAAATAATCCTCCTTGCGATCGTCAAAGATAAACTTGCTGGTGTTAATTGGATAGTGAATGACTTGTGCGGGTTTCCCATAGATGGTTTGAATGCGCTCAGCCACCGTTGTTGAATTGGCAACATATAGATCAGGTTCCTGAGCGTAGGTGATATCTAACCTTCTGAGCCGATTAAAGATTTTTTTAATCACCGGGGAATAGAGTCGATAATCTTTGTATTCCCGCAGGTAGGTTTGGGTGTCCCAGAGAAATCTGGTAACGTTATGACAAAAACAAATATGGGTAGCGTCAGGATGTTTCCGCACGCCCTTGGCAAAGCTGCTGGTGCTGCTAATGATTAAATCATAATCTTGCAGGTCTAATGCCCGAAACGCTGGATAGTAGAAGGGCGCCAAGAGTCGGAAGTACTTGGTTGCGCCGGGAATGTTTTGCAGTTGCGTGGTGTTCACCATGCGATCACCTAACTCAATGGTTTGCTGCGGATCGTATAGTGATGTAAATATGTCTGCTTCTGGGAAGTAGTTACAAAGCAGTTCAAATACCCGCTCTGCCCCTCCTCGTTGGGTCAGATAATCATGCACTAATGCAATTTTCATGTCTTATAATTATTCGCACCCTGCATTCAACTATCTCTGTTTACAATTGAATGAAGACACCTAAAGGACGTTGAAACTAGACACCTTATTAATATTATCCTCCTAAAAAATGAATTTGTCAATACAAATTATTAAATAAACTTATAGTCCCCTTTTGGGAAAAGAAGGGGTTAATGGAAACGGTTAGTCAAGCTTTTCAGTCCCATTGGTGTTCACGAACATTTAAACTGACTATGTGGTCATGCCAAAGTAGAGTTGACTCAATTGAGCCAAAGAAACATCGTTTTCCGGTTGGGGATTACGTAAGAACGGATGAATCGGGAGTCGCGGTACTCGACGATTGGTTTTGGGTGACGATAAAATCTGCTCAATTTGGTTTAAATAACCTTGAGCCGTACTCTCCCAAGTATAGTGATTTAATACCAGTTGCTGAGTAAGTTGAGAAAAACTCTGCCATTCGGGTTGATTACAGATTAACCGCTCCAATCCTCGCGCCATATCCGCCGGATCATCGGGGTCAATAAAAACGCCATAGTCTTGATTGTCTGTATGCAAGCTTTCCGTGATTCCCCCATTCTGGGTAACGACGACCGGTAATCCAGCGGCGGCGGCTTCTAAGGGGGCTAAACCAAAGGGTTCAAACAGAGAGGGTAGGGCAAATACCGAGCGGCGCTGGGCTAAAAAGCGATAGGTTGCGGCTAGGGCGGGTTGATCGGGAACGCAAAAGGCGCTAATTTTGCCCCATAAGTTATGGTCATTGACAACTTGGCGGATTGGTGATATTACCTTTTGTTCTGTTTGTTCATCCTTCACCTTCTCGTGTAGGGGATTATCCAACCCAGCCGTAATTAACACAATATTGGCTCGTTCTTGCAAGGTTGGACTATAGGCAAAAGCTTGGACAAGTCCCAAGAGGTTCTTTTTGGGATCTAATCGACTCGATGCCAAAATTACGGGTAAATCGCGCCGCGACTCAGCAAGATCTCGCGCTAGTTTCTGTTGAACTAACTGGTATGTAGCCTCTTCGTTGGGGGAGCGAACCTCAGCACTAAACATCGCGGGGTCTACTCCCGGTGGAATGACTGCAAAGCGAGCATCGTTATGGACATCAACGGCGTCCCGATAAGCCGGATGACTATATTGCTGGAGGCGTTCTTGGCGAGTGTTGGTAATGTTGAGTGCCGAGTGATTCATGCTGAGGCGTTCTACCACTAAACGGCGTCCAAAGAAGTAATACTCGTTCATTTGTGCCAAATTTTCTGGCGTCACGTTTAATTTGTCCATCTTCTGGGCGCCAAGGGAATGGGCGGTAAACGTGAAGGGTACGCCTGTTTGGTCTTCAATTAATAGACCCGCGAGTCCCCCATCTGCATAGTGGGCGGTCATGATGTCCGGAATTTCCCCTTGTTCTTGATAAAATTTCAGAATATTGGGCACCCAATCTCGAACCAGATGAGTCCAGAGTAACTCTTTGCGTAAAAATTCCTTGGGTCCGGCGGGTAAGCGGACAATCCGGACATTTTCTACACCGGAATAAGCATCAAAGGGTTCTGCAAACCCCTCCCACTCTGGATCGATGATTTGACGGGTGAGAATATCAACCCTGTGTCCCTGCGCCGCGATCGCGAGGGCGACTTGCTTGACGTAAACCAGTTGACCACCAAAATCGGGATGTTCTGTAATATACCTATCATCTGGGTCAAAGTTGCCCTGGGGGTTAAGAAAGCCGATGTACATTGTCTGAATGATGAATAGTGAATGATGGACGCAACGGATGAGTTGACATCAGACAAATGATGTCTGAATGATGAAAGATAGACGAAATGAATGAGTTGACATCAGACAAAATTCCGCTCAGAACGACTATCGATAACTATAGGACAACGATTATTAAAGTACATTATAGGGTCTAGATAGTATGCAATCCGGACAAATCCGACTCAACAAGGTAACGCAAGAATGGGTGATTTATGCACCTAGTCGGCGTAAGCGTCCCCAGGATTTTCAGCAAAAGAGTCGCCAAAAACCATCTTTAGGTATTAAACCCCAAGATTGTCCCTTTTGTCCCGGCAATGAACATAAATCTGAGTCGATTGTTCTGGAGATGCCAAGCCGACACCACAAAGGCTGGCAAACAAGGGTCGTACTGAATAAGTTTCCGGCATTAATTCCCAGTGAAGATAGAGCTCGATCTCAGAAAGGGATTTATTTAATGATACCTGGTTATGGTCAACATGAAGTGATTATTGAAAGTCCTGATCACTATCAAGATATTGCCACAATGTCAATTGAGGACGTAGAAACTGTGATTGAGACCTATCACAAGCGCTACGTCTCACTCATGCAAGTCCATAAAAACATGATGGCAATTATTTTTCGCAATCATGGGATGAAAGCGGGTGCATCGTTGAGTCATCCTCATTCTCAAATGATTGTCACAGGTATGGTTCCTCAAAACATCCGTTGGCGAGAACAAGAAGCCCAGCGATACTATGATCAATGGCAACGGTGTGTTTACTGCGATATTTTAGAGTTTGAACGGCATCACGGCAGACGAGTGATTGCCGAAAATGAATCGTTTCTGGCTTTTGTGCCTTTTGCCGCTGATGTACCTTTTGAAATTTGGATTATGCCAAAAGAACATGAGGCAGATTTTGGTAGTATCTCCGCTATAGAAAAAGCACATTTTGCTTTAATTCTCCAAAATGTCCTGACTCGCTTATACAAAAAACTAAATGACCCTGATTATAATTATGTTATTAATACCGCTGCCCGTTACAAAGCAGAAGAACCGCAAGTTCACTGGTATTGCCAAATTAGCCCTCGGCTAACTACCCCAGCCGGATTTGAACTCGGTTCTGGAATTAGTATCAATCCTTCTTTACCTGAAATTGATGCCGATTTTCTAAATTCTTAAGTTTATTGGTCATCCGCGATCGCACTAGGGATCATTTCAGGGACAGTACACAGTACAACATTATTTCCAGGTACTTAGTTCTACAAATTTTCAGACTCTTTCTCGCGCAGTTCTCGAACGGCTTCCATACTTAATCCCGTTGTTAGCGCGATCGCTTCGTCATCCAGTAGGGTGAGTAGCTTTTTAGCAATAGCCCGTTGTTCTTCTTTTTTGCCTTCTTGACGACCTTCTTGACGACCTTCTTCACGACCCAGAGCAACCGCTCCTTGCTGATCATAAATAAACATTTCTCGACGCTCCAAATCTTCTAGTTCTTCGAGGGTTAGGTTGGCTTGATTGGCAATTTCAAAGGCGCGGTGGAGTTCCGGAATATTGTCCATATTTGTGGGAACTTCATCGAGCGATCGCGCTGATTTGATAAAGTAAATCCATTTATCAGTAATCGTTTCTAGTTCTTCAATTTCTTTGGTAAATTTTGGTAATTCAACAAAAATCAGTTCAATATCGTTTTCGGGATAAACATAGCCATCGGATACTTCTCGATAAACGAAGCGGGAGGTAAACTGATGGCGACCAGGGAACATCTCAAAATCAGTCAAGGTTAGAGCAATGACTGGTTTAAGCATTCGGTAGCCTTCTCCTTTTTGCAGTTGAAAGCCATAGGTCTTGGCAGCGTTGAACAAGACTCTCTTCCCAAAGGATTGCACATTCAGCACTTGCATTTCAATGATCACCAGTGTGCCGTTTTTCAGTTGAGCTTTGACATCAAGGTAAGTATCTTTTAATCCCTCAACTTTCGGTGGTAAGTTGGGATTGATGATTTCTAAATCTTCAATGGTAGAGTTGCCGTTATAAATCAAGGCATTGAGAAAACTAATTAAAATGCCTTTGCTTTCAGCGGAACCAAATATTTTCTTGAATGCGTAATCAGTTTTGGGATTGATAAATCTCATCGTTTTGCTCAAAACATGAGGTTTTAACCATTATACACTAAAAACTTATCTAATCCTTCATAAGTAGGTCGGTAGCAATAAATTTACCTATATTAAGTTTTGTAAATATCCCTCAAGTCATTACATAAACGCAGCTATATTCTCAAAAGAGGGAGTATGACGAATCACGAATGACGAATGACGCTCCTCACCGTTAACTGTAATTGTCCCCACCTACTTATTTGCTTGTTCAAAACTCGCGATGGCTTCGTCTTCTCTGCCTAAATTCCGTAAGGCTAACCCGCGATTATTCCATGCTTCTGGATAGTCTGGTTTTAATTCTAATGCCTGATCAAAGGAAAGAATGGCTTCGTCTTCTCGTCCTAAATTCCTTAACGCTAACCCGCGATTGTTCCAGGCTTGGGCATAATCAGATTTTAATTCAATCGCTTGTTCAAAACAAACCATTGCTTCTTCATACCGCCTTAAATTATCCAAGGCTAAGCCGCGATTATTCCAGGTTTCTGGGTTATCTGGCTGATGATCTAAGGCGTGGCTGAAACTGATTAAAGCTTCTTGATAACGTCCTAACTGGATTAGGGTAACTCCGTGATGATTCCAGGTTTGGGGATCATCAGATTGTAGGGCTAAGGCTTTATCATAGCTCTCTAAGGCGTCTTGGTAGCGTCCGACGCTTTCTAGGGCAATCCCTCGATTCGCCCAGGCTTCAGCAAAATTGGGTTGAATGGCTAAGGCTTGATCATAACTCGCGATCGCAGCTTCCCAGCGCCCTTCATTTAATAATAGATTGCCTCGATTTACCCAGGCGGGGTACAGTTTCGGTTGGAGTTCTAGGGCGTTATCAAAGGTGGTAATGGCAGCCTCTGGGCGGTCTAAATGCATTAGGATTAACCCTTTATTATACCACGCCTGGAAATAGTCCGGCTTGAGGGTAATTGCCCGATCAAAACTGTTAATCGCTTCCTCTAAGCGTTCCAACTGACACAAAACCGTTCCCCGATGTTTCCAAGCCTCCGGGCGATCAGGGTAGGATTCAAGCACGCGATCCAAACAGGCGATCGCCTCTTGGGGACGTTCTAATTGCATTAAGGCAGTACCTTGAATATACCAAGCATCTACATAGTCGGGTTGAATTGTCGTCGCTTGCTGACAACTAGCGATCGCGTCTGCTAAATGCCCTAATTGAAATAATAAATGACCCCGATAAAACCAGGCTTGGGCATAGTCGGGTTTCAAGGTTGTCGCTTTATCCAAACAGGCGATCGCCGCGTTGGGTTGTTCTCCCTGCATCAGCGCCATTCCCTGCATGTACCAAGCCTCAGCATAATCAGGATTGAAATAGGTAGCATTCTGGCAACTCGAAACCGCTTCCCGATACCGTCCCAAATTATATAATGCGCTGCCCCGATTACCCCAGGCGGCGTAATCATCGGGTTTAAGCTGCAAAGCTTGATCATAAGACGCGATCGCATCCTCTAAATGCCCTAAGCTAAATAGGGCATTACCGCGATGAAACCAAGCTTCTGGGTAATTGGGTTGTAATTTAGTTGCCTTTTCGCAGCTTATCAAGGCTTCAGCATAGCGAGTTAAATGAAACAGAACCAATCCCCGATTGTTCCAGGCTTCTGGGGCATTTGGTTGTAATGTAACCGCTTTCTCATAACTCGCTAAAGCGTCTTCTAAACGTTCTAGTCGATACAACGTATTCCCTTGCTGAAACCACACCTCGTAATCATTGGGCTGTAGCGAAACCGCTTGTTGCCAACTATCTAACGCCTCAGTATAACGGTTTAAATTAAACAGTAGCCAACCTTTATTTTTCCAAGCGTCCAGATAATGAGGATTTAAAGTTGTGGCTTGGTTAAAGCTAGCCAAAGCCTCCTCTTTCCGTCCCCCATTCATCAACACCAACCCTTGCATATACCAGGCTTGCACGTAATCCGGTTGACAGCTAGTCGCTTGTTTACAACTAGCTAAAGCCTCCTCATACTGTCCTAAGTTATACAGCGTACTTGCCCGATTTCCCCAAGCCACTGCCAAAGCAGGATTAAATTGCGTCGCTTGGTTATAGCTCACTAAAGCGTCCTCTAGGCGTCCTAATTTAAACAGGATATTTCCTTTATTAAACCAGGCTTCTGAGTAATCTGGTTTCAACGTAATCGCCTTTTCATAGTGCGTCAACGCCGCGTCAAACCATCCCAAATGAAACAAAGTATTTCCCCAATGGAACCACACCTCCGGCATATCGGGGTGTAATTGGGCAGCCTGATCAAAACTCGCGATCGATTCCCCGTAGCGCCCAATCTTAAAGTATTCAATTCCCTGCTGCAACCACTGATTAGCTAAATATGCATTTGTCATTTGTCATTTGTCATTTGTCATTCGTTAAAAACTATTTAACTGCGATCGCGAAACAGAAGGATAAAAGCAATCACCACAGTTATCACCCCTGTGCTAATACTTCCCCAAAATACAGTCGTGAAAAAGAAGGGTGTATCTTTGGCGGGGGGCAGTTGTTCGACCAAAACCGTCGCAGCAATACTGCTGACAATCAATCCGATACCAATTAAAGCGACTGTCGTATTTAACGTGCGATTACTCTTTGTTTGTTCAATACCACTTACGCTACCAATCGTCCGAATCAAATTTTCCATCAATGGTAATCCTGGACGAAATGTCGCGCCATCCGTGGCAACTTGTTGCAGATATTTTTCATTTGCCACTTCACTAAAGTGGTTCAAAAATTTCAAATAGCTGCTTGTTTCTCGTTCTAGCTTTTGAATCCGCTTTTGATAATTTTCTAAATTTCCCTGAATCGTTGTCATATAATACTCTAGGTCATTTAAATTCATGGCATAATCCGATAATGTGGGTAAAGTCTGGATTAAGGTTGATTGAAGTTCTTTTAAATTCAAGCCTTGGGCAGGGATGGGATTTGGCAAGGTACGGACACTGGCAACTAAACTTCTAATCTCATAGGACTGAAGTTTTAACTCTTGGGTACGGCAGCGACTTTGCCAGTATGCCCAAATAATTTTATGGCGATAACTAAATAAGCGGATTAAATCTAAGTGAATATCATACATATTTTGCCGAATTTCTGTAACTTTTTTCCCAGCCGGAAACATACAGATTATCAAATGATAGTTTTCTTGACTAAAAGACGTCCAGTCTTGCTGCCAATTATCGGGAGAATGCCAATATTCAAATACCCTTGCTCCCAACAATCGTCCTTGTTCTCTAAATTCAGGAATCCATTTAGGATTGGGGGTGAGTTGTTCATAACAGTCTTTAGCCAATTGTTTGGGATCTTGATTACTATCAGCAATTTGTACAGACACTAGCCAAGTTTGACCAATTGTGCCTTGCTTAGTGGGGAGCAGTTCCCAAGTATTAAATTGATTATTAATGTGAGAAGCAATAATTTTCTTGAGTTTGCTTAAGGTTTCAATGCGTTGGGTTGCATCATTAGGTTGTTTGGTTTCAGCATCTTTATAGTCCCCCGAACAATTGACTTGCAGGGCGTAAATATCCCCAAGTTGTAGCACCCGATAGTATCCATCTATGGGAGATTCAAATGCCTTAACCAAGAGTTGAACATAATCAGCTTCGGGATTTTCTAGGGCGGCTAATTGGCTGAGTTGGTCATTGTCTAAGCTGGGATCGATTTTTTGCCAAAACTGTTGGCGGTGTTGATTGAATTCATGTAGAGATTGACCGAAACTATCGCGCAGATCATACAAGAATAGATCGACGGTAGGGTAGATTAGCTGAGTCGGTTTGTTCATCATTGATGACACGGGGAACGGGGGTGGGGGAGATGGGGGAGATGGGGGAGATGGGGTAGGAAGTTAACTCAACATTCACGCGCCAGGTTTCCTTGAGCCTAGGGTTGGGTTTCTCCATCCCCAGAGGTTGCGGTCTAAAGATAGCAGATTTTTCTCCACAGCCCCTTTAGCCCCACAGCCCCTTTAGCCCCTTTAGCCCCACAGCCCCTGGAGCTAATTCTATGAAGTCGGCAACAGTTTTTACCAAATGTAACGGATTGCAAAGTATAATGAAATCCAGATTACACCGACAAGCACCTAACTAAAGAGTATTACTATCAGATGCGAGTTGCGATCGCTGGAGCGGGTTTAGCTGGACTTTCCTGTGCCAAATATCTCACGGATGCAGGTCACACCCCTATTGTTCTAGAACGTCGGGACGTTCTCGGCGGAAAAGTTGCCGCTTGGCAAGACGAAGATGGGGACTGGTACGAAACCGGGTTACATATCTTCTTCGGTGCCTATCCCAATATGCTACGGCTGTTTAAGGAGCTAGATATTGAGGATCGGCTACAGTGGAAAGACCATACCATGATTTTCAATCAGCCAGAGAAACCGGGTACCTACTCTCGGTTTGATTTCCCGGATTTACCGGCGCCGATTAACGGAATTATTGCGATTCTACGGAATAACGATATGCTGACCTGGTCGGAGAAGATCCGGTTTGGCTTGGGTTTGATTCCAGCCATTATCAATGGTCAGAAGTATGTTGAACAGATGGATAAATATTCCTTCTCCGAGTGGTTAGGGCGCCAAAACGTACCGCCACGGGTAGAAAAGGAAGTCTTTATCGCCATGACGAAAGCCCTTAATTTTATCAACCCCGATGAAATTTCGGCAACCGTGGTGTTGACCGCGCTGAATCGCTTTCTCCAGGAAAAGAATGGGTCAAAAATGGCATTCCTGGATGGTTCCCCAACGGAGCGCCTCTGTAAACCCCTGGTAGACTATATTACGGCAAGGGGTGGGGAAGTGCGATTAAATGCTCCGGTGAAGGAATTTTTACTCAATCCGGATCAGACGGTACAGGGATTTTTAATTCGGGGTGAAAATGGGGACGAAGTGCTGACGGCGGATGCTTATGTATCGGCAATGCCTGTAGATCCCTTAAAGTTAATGATGCCTCAATCCTGGCGCGAGATGGAATTTTTCAATAAGCTAGAGGGGTTAGAAGGGGTTCCGGTGATTAACCTACATCTGTGGTTTGACCGGAAATTAACAGATATTGACCATCTACTATTTTCGCGATCGCCGCTTTTGTCAGTTTATGCTGACATGAGCAATACCTGTCGGGAATATGCCAACCCTGACCGTTCTATGCTGGAATTAGTCCTCGCCCCGGCTAAAGATTGGATTGGTAAATCCGATCAGGATATTGTTGAGGCGACATTGGCAGAACTTAAGAAACTTTTCCCCAAGCATTTTGACAATGATACCCCTGCCCAGTTGCTCAAGTATCACATCGTCAAAACCCCACGTTCAGTTTACAAAGCCATTCCGGGACGACAAGCCCATCGCCCCTCCCAAGAAACGCCCATCGCCAATTTTTATCTGACTGGCGATTACACCATGCAACGTTACCTTGCCAGTATGGAGGGTGCCGTACTTTCTGGTAAGCTGACATCGCAGGTGATTGTCAGGCGTCATGAGTCAGGAGGGTTAAGTCAAAGGGTGTTTAAGCCAGTGGACAGTAAAGAGGTTGTCGGGGCGGGTTGAGAGGAAACTTGATCACCCTAATCCCACTATCCATCTCTACGTACAGACGTGATCTGCCGCGTTTTTATACGAAAGACGTGCCAAGGTACGTCTAGACATGACTTTTTGACCGCCAACTGTTATTACTTGACCCAGGATCTACTCCTTAGCCCATGACAACTCCACAAACTGATTCGATGGAGTACGGTGTGGGCTTCTCTAGGAGCCTTTGTCATTAGCCTGAGTGTTTCGCCCTTGTCAGAAGCACGCTCGTTATCCCAGAATATATAGGCACTTGGTGAATGTACAGACCTAGCATGCTAAGTCTCTACGACAAGTCGTGTTCTAGTTCTGAACACTGCGGTTCTTGGATTTGACATTCGGCCCTGTGGAGAGGGGAAGTGTTGAGAACAGAAAACTTGGGGATAACATTGTCTCAGAACACCACATCCTCCAAGGATGCAATGCCACTAAGAAGGGCATTATTTACTAGCGATTCATCCCACGTTGCTGCCGTGAGTAGCAAGCTCAGGAGGTCAGGCGTGGGTAACCTATCGCAAAATAAGCTAACCGATTGCCTGCAACGAATGCTTCAATTGCCTAAATCTCCGCCCATGAGAAAGCTGGTTCCTGAATCTGAGGCTTATGAAATCTGCCGTCAGATTACAGCCAAATACGCCAAAACGTTTTATCTGGCTACCTTACTTATGCCAGAAGAAAAGCGTCGTGCGATATGGGCAATATATTTCTGGTGTCGGCGAACCGATGAACTGGTGGATGGTCCCCAAGCCCGTTTAACGACGCCGGAAACCTTGGAACGCTGGGAACAGCAGTTAGAATCGGTTTTTGCGGGACAGCCAATCGAGGACGCGGATGTGGCGTTAGTGGATACGTTGCAACGATTCCCGATGGATATTCAACCGTTTCGGGATATGATCGCGGGTCAACGGATGGACTTATTCCGCAGCCGTTATGAAACCTTTGAAGAACTTCAGCTGTACTGCTATCGTGTGGCAGGTACGGTGGGGTTAATGACGAGTCCAGTGCTAGGATTTGACTTGGCTTGGAGTCAAACGTCCTGGAATGGTCAATTTGAGACGAATCCAGTAGAGGAAGCGATCGCGTTAGGGATTGCTAAACAGTTGACAAATATCCTGCGCGATGTTGGCGAAGATGCACAAAGGGGTCGAATTTATCTGCCATTAGATGAATTGGCGCTATTTAATTATACCGAAGATGATTTATTTAAGGGAGTTGTTGACGAGCGCTGGCAGGAACTGATGCGCTTCCAAATTCAACGGGCGCGTAAGTTTTATACTTACGCGGAAAAGGGTATTGGGGCGCTGAGTCGGGATGCTCGTTGGCCCGTCTGGGCGGCTACGATGCTGTATCAGGGGATTTTAGATGTAATTGAGCGTAATAATTATGATGTGTTTACGCAACGGGCTTATGTGTCTAAGGGGCGGAAGTTGCTTTATTTACCAGTAGCGTGGTTAAGGGCGCAAGCACTTTAAGAATCATTGGTCATTGGTCATTTGTTTTTGAACATTACTGGTAGGGGCGCACCGACGTCATCCGTGTCAACTTAAGGTGGAAACCAATGCTGACAAGGTTTTTAGCTGTGTCTGTCTGATCCTCGACATTTTCCCCCTCATCCCCTAACCCCAACTCCCACCCCCCTCATTCCCCCCTACCCCCCTCGTTCCCCCCTACAAGAGCAGGGAGGACAGAGGATGCTTCGCTTTTTTTGCATGGGAGAAGGGGAACCGGATTCTCTTGCTCCCCTCTCCCTATCCCCCCCTTTTTTACCCCTTTTTTTCTTTCCCCCTTTTTTTC
>NZ_JAVKEW010000084.1:0-10510 GCF_040226375.1 Coleofasciculus sp. G2-EDA-02
CCCCAAATCCCAATCCCCAATCCCCAAATCCCAATCCCCAATCCCCAAATCCCAATCCCCAATCCCCAAATCCCAATCCCCAATCCCCAAATCCCAATCCCCAATCCCCAAATCTCAATCACCAATCACCAATCCAGCAAAAACTCCGCTTTGAAATTGAAGATACAGGTCCGGGTATTGCGCCAGAGGAGATTGAATCGTTATTTAAAGCCTTTGTGCAAACCGAAACAGGTCGAAAATCTCTGGAAGGCACAGGATTAGGGTTACCCATCAGTCAACAATTTGTGCGACTCATGGGCGGAGAGATTCACGTCAAGAGTCGCTTGAACCAAGGCACTATTTTTACCTTTGATATTGACGTAAAGTTGGTAGAAGGAATTGAGTCACAAACCCAGTCAGCGACTCCTCGGGTGGTTGGTTTGGCTCCTGGACAACCGAATTACCGTATCCTAGTCGTGGATGATCGCATAGAAAGTCGCTTACTATTAGTAAAACTGCTAACCGTCGTGGGATTTTCCGTCCGAGAAGCGGTGAATGGGCAAGACGCCATCAATGTCTGGAGAAGCTGGGAACCTCATCTGATTTGGATGGATATGCGAATGCCGGTGATGGATGGATATGAAGCCACTAAACGCATCAAAGAGCATCTCAAAGGTCAAGCTACCGTAGTTTTAGCCCTTACCGCCAGTGCGTTTGAAGAAGAGCGTTCTCTGGTTCTCTCAGCCGGTTGTGATGATTTTGTTCGCAAACCCTTCCGAGAAGACGTAATCTTTAATAAGATAGCCCACTATTTAGGGGTGCATTATGTCTACGAACAGCCAACGGCATCAACAGCGTTGGAGGGTGAAAGCCCAGCATCTGATCAACCCCTAACGGCTCAAGCCCTAACGATTATGCCTAAGGAGTGGATTCATGAATTATACCAAGCGGCAAACTCAATTGATAACGAGCAGATTTTCCAGCTTATTCAGCAAATCCCCCCAACCCATGCCCCAATCGCCCAAGCTATCACAGATATGGTGAATAACTTCCGTTGTGATCAAATTATCGATTTAATTGAAGTAGGGATGAAGGAGTTTTGACCCTTCACAACCTTCGAGGGCATGGCGCGTGAATCTGTAGGGGCGGGTTGAGGGACATTGGTGTCAACTTCAGCGCTAAAAGCAGAGGGTGTAGGGGCGGGTTTAACGGATAACGTTCTGTTGATGTCGGATAACTTGACTAAACCCGCCCTTCTAAGGGAAGCAGGGGGTGTAGGGGCGGGTTTAACGGATAACGTTCTGTTGATGTCGGATAACTTGACTAAACCCGCCCTTCTAAGGGAAGCAGGGGGTGTAGGGGCGGGTTTAACAGATAACATTCTGTTGATGTCGGATAGCTTGACTAAACCCGCCCTTCTAAGGGAAGCAGGGGGTGTAGGGGCGGGTTTAACAGATAACATTCTGTTGATGTCGGATAGCTTGACTAAACCCGCCCTTCTAAGGGGAGCAGGGGGAGCAATAGAATGATACATGACAAATGACAAATTACAAATGACTAAAGGCAACCTATTAATTGTTGACGACACCCCAGAAAACTTACAAGTTTTATCCGCTACCTTGTCGGATCAAGGATATCAAGTGCGGGGTGTAGTCAAAGGAAAAATGGCAATTCGAGCCGCTAAATCAGCCCAACCCGATCTAATTTTACTGGATATCAGAATGCCAGAAATGGATGGATATACCGTCTGTGAACACCTCAAAGCTGATCCGGAGACTTGGGGTATTCCGGTCATTTTTATTAGCGCAATTGATGATGTTTTAGATAAAGTCAAAGCCTTTCGCGTGGGAGGCGTTGATTACATTACCAAACCCTTTCAGGTTGAAGAAGTCTTGGCGCGGGTGGAACATCAACTGACGATTCGGCGGCTGTCTCAACAACTAAGCGATCGCAATCAAAAATTAGAACGGGAAATTCAAGAGCGGCGCAAAGCCGAAAAAGCCGCCGCCGCCGCCTCTAAAGCCAAAAGCGAATTTTTAGCCAATATGAGTCACGAACTCCGCACGCCCTTGAATGCTATTTTAGGGTTTACTCAAGTGATGATTCGTGATCTTAAACTGACACCAGAACAACGCGAATATTTGGGCATTATTAATCGCAGTGGTGAACATTTGCTGGATTTGATTAATGATGTCTTAGATTTGTCAAAAATTGAAGCCGGTATTATTTCCCTCTATGAAAGCAGCTTTGATCTGTATCGCCTCTTAGATAATTTGGAAGAAATGTTCCAAATTAAAGCAGAGCAGAAAAAAATAAACCTCGTCTTTATCATTGCACCCAATGTTCCACAAACCATAAAAACCGATGCCAAGAAATTACGGGTTTGTTTGATTAATCTTTTAGGTAACGCAATTAAATTTACTGAACAGGGTACAGTTACCTTGCGAGTAAATTTGGCAACTGAGGCGTTAATTGAGCAAAACCCTTCAGACACCGATTCATCATCATTGTCAGCATTTCCCCCCAGACTCCGGTTTGAAGTAGAAGATACGGGAGCGGGTATTTCTTCGGCTGAGATTGACCACTTATTTGATGCCTTTGTCCAAACCGAAACCGGACAAAAAATGGCGGAAGGAACGGGTTTAGGGTTAACCATTACCAGAAAATTTGTGCAATTGATGGGGGGAACGATTACCGTCAATAGTGTTGTCGGAAATGGGACGATTTTTCGATTTGATATTAAAATTTCTCCGGCAGAGGTTTCCCCAGTTACGCCCCAATCTAGCCAGCGCGTCTTATGTTTAGAACCCAATCAACCGATCTATCGTATCCTAGTGGTTGATGATACCCCCGAAAATCGCCTTTTGCTGATTAAATTACTCGAACCGATTGGCTTTGAAGTACGTGATGCGGTAAATGGGATGGAAGCTGTAGCCTTATGGGAAAGTTGGCAACCCCACTTGATTTTTATGGATACACGTATGCCAATGATGGATGGATTAGAAGCAACGCGACGGCTGAGAATTAAAGAAAAAGAACGCTTATCTAAACTCAACTCAGCCCCTGATTTTCCCAGAACCATTATTATAGCTTTAACCGCCAGCGCCTTTGAAGAAAGGCGGGAGGAGATTTTAGCCGCCGGCTCTGAAGATTTTTTCCGTAAACCGTTTACAGAGGAGCAAATTTTTGACACAATTGCCCACTATTTAGGAGTGCGTTATCGTTATGAAGAGTTATCCGATGGTTTGCCTCTACCTGGATCGGGTTATAGGATACAAGAGAAACCAGACTCATTTTTCTGTTCAGAATTAGCCAGTCTACCTTTAGCCTGGGTGACTGAATTATCACAGGCGGCTAATCAGTTAGATGAAGCAATGATTGCTCAGTTGATTCAAGAACTGCCAACAGAAAAGGCAGATTTAGCCAAGGCATTAACTGATTTACTTCATAATTTTAGACTGGATATTATTGTGCGAGTTTCTCAGACGGTCATCAATCATAAGGACGAGAGTGATGCTAAGTCAAGAATTATTAACAGTATTGAAAAAAGATGAAATAACGATATTAGTGGTTGACGACAACCCCAATAATTTACGCTTTTTATCTGATATATTGCAAAATGAAAACTATAACGTTCAACGGGCTATTTGTGGAGAACTCGCCGTCAATGCGGCAATATCGTCGCCTCCTGATTTGATTTTACTGGATATTGTCATGGCACAGATGGATGGGTATAGTGTATGTCAATGCCTGAAGTCAAACCCGAAAACTCAAGACATTCCAATCATTTTTTTAAGCGCCTTGACGGAAGCCGCTGATAAAGTTAAAGCGTTGAAAATTGGTGCGTCTGACTATATTACTAAACCGTTCCAACCGGAAGAAATTTTAGTTCGGATCGAACATCAACTGCTCCTGCAACGATTACAGAACCAGTTAAAAGAACAAAATAGTTTACTCCAACAAGAAATTCGCGATCGCCAGCAAGCCGAAAATCAACTTCGCGAACAGGCGAAACAGCTTAGCCACCAAAATAGCTTACTTATCAAACTGGCTAAAAAGAAAATTCTATATCAGGAAAATTTAGAATTAGCACTCCAGGAAATCACCGAAGTTACTGCTCGTACCCTTGAAGTTGAACGAGTCAGTATCTGGCTCTATAATGAACAAAAAACTCATATTGAATGTCTGGATTTATTTCAGCGAAGTCACTGCAAACATAGTGCTGGATTAAGCCTAGCCCTAGCTGACTATCCTATTTATTTTAATGCCTTAATTGAGACTCCCCTAGTTGCAGCGGATGATGCAATCAATGATCCCAGAACCTCTGAATTGATTGAGTCTTACCTACAGGTATTAAATATAACCTCAATGCTAGACGCTCCGTTACGATTGGGGGGGAAAACCGTGGGTGTGTTATGTGTAGAACAGATAGGAACCGGCCGACATTGGACGCCAGAAGAACAAAATTTTGCCCGTTCCATTGCCGATTTAACCTCATTACTCCTAGAAGCCCAAGAACGCCAACGTGCCGAAGTTGCTCGCCAAATCTCAGAAGAAAAATTTGCCAAAGCCTTTAGTTGTAGCCCTGATCCGATTACGATTAGCACTTGTCCAGAAGGACGCTATATCGATGTGAATTGTAGCTTTCTCAAGCTATTGGGGTATGAGAGACAAGCTGTCATTGGTCAGACAATTTTTGATCTGAAATTGGTGGTAAATCCCCAGGATATGGTTCAGTTTGAACAGCTTTTACATCAACAAGGATCACTGGGTCAGTTGGAAATGAAATGGCGGACTAAAACGGGTGAAATTATAACCTTATTATTATCGGCTGAGTTTATAGATTTGAATGGAAAACGCTGTGTTATTACCGTTGGCAAAGATATTACAGAACGCAAGCAAATTGAAGAAGATTTACGCCAAAGTGAAGAACGTTGGCAGTTAGTCTTAAAAGGAAATAATGATGGAATTTGGGATTGGAATTTGCTCAGTGGTGAAATTTTTACGTCTGAGCGGTTTCAGGAAATTCTGGGCAATAAAAATTGCCAGGATGACACCTGCAAAATTGTAAATCGTTTCGATGAATGGATCAGTCGCATCCATCCCGATGATGTGGAGCAAATTATAGAAATAACCCAAAAATACTTGGAGCGTCAAATCCCTTATTATGAAATTGAATATCGCCTGCAATGCCAAAACGGTGACTATAAATGGGTAATGTCTCGCGCACAAGCCCTCTGGGATGAGGAAGGAAAACCTCAGCGGATGGTGGGTTCACTCCAAGATATCTGCCAACGCAAACAAGCCGAAGAAGCCTTGCATCAATCGATTCAGCGAGAACAGGAAAAATCGATCCAACTGGAGACAGCATTAGCTGAACTCAAACGCGCCCAAACTCAATTGATTCATAATGAGAAAATGTCCAGCTTAGGACAAATGGTGGCAGGTGTGGCTCACGAAATCAATAATCCTGTCAACTTTATTGGCGGGAATCTTATGTATGCTAAAAATTATTTTGTCGATCTCACTCGTTTAATTAATGCCTATAGCAAAACTTATCCCCATCCCCCAGAAGCCATTCAACAGATTATTGATGAAATTGACTGGGAGTTCGTCAGTGAGGACTGGCAAAACGTGATAAAATCTATGGAGATTGGTGCAGAACGCATTCACCAAATTGTTCAATCCTTACGCATTTTTTCTCGGCATCATGAATCGGAGCGAAAGGCGATTGATATTCATGAAAGCATAGATAATACGTTGATTATTTTACAGCATCGCCTCAAGGCATCAGGCAAGCGCCCCAAAATTGAAGTGATTAAAGAATACGCTAAACTACCGATGATTACCTGCTACGCCAGTCAGTTAAATCAGGTGTTTATGAACTTGCTGAGTAATGGGATTGATGCCTTAGAAAATAAACCGGCTCCCCGTGTGATTAAAATTTGCACCGAAATGGTTAAGAAGAGTCAGAGTGCAGACAATGATGGTCATAAACAGCAAACCAGGGACTTTGCTGTTATTCGGATTGCCGATAATGGTACAGGCATTTGTGCTGATATTATTCCCCAAATATTTGATCCATTCTTTACCACAAAACCAGTAGGACGCGGCACCGGATTAGGCTTATCGATTAGCCACGAAATTATTGTAGAAAAACATCAAGGTCAACTTCAGTGTGTGTCAAATCCAGGTCAAGGAACAGAGTTTATTGTAGAAATTCCGATAAATCATGAATAATAAATGTTGCCAACTCTTCCGCACTGATTCCATTATGTACGGAAGAGTTAGTCCAATACTACATCCGGGTTAACTAGCCCCTTTTAGGTGAGGACAAGGCATAAAGGGGGTTCCCAAATTGGATTGGGTATAGTACTGTTTTATATAGAACGTAATGAAACCCAATTCCATTATTTGATTAATGGACTGGACAACCTGCCGTCAGTTTCTGAAGAAATGCACTGTTGTCAAAATAATGTTCAACCGACTGAATTTTTAAATTTTCTGTAACCTGAGCAACACTGATGCCAATAATTTCTATCGTTTCCCCTGTAGCGGTATAGTTTTTAAACGAGCCACTAAACGTCCCCCAATGACGCCATTTAAACACAACATTTGGTGGACCGGATAACACTTCCATGAGTTCCCAATGAAAACCCTTGGGGAAAGCCCTGTGGAAAAGTTGATAGGATGAATCAAAGGATTCCTCTGAAGAACGATAATCTTCTGTATCGCCTAAGAATAGGTTATAGGTTCCCGCCTCAACAATATCCTCTGCTGTGTATTCAGGACCTCCATTACTGCTCATGCGAAACTTATCGGTAACGATGGATAGCCACTGCTGAGGATTTGTTTTGTGGGATGCTTCCATCTCAAAGGTTTTGACTAAATTATGCGCGATCGCATTCAATGTACCTTCTGCATGGTTAAATTTTCTTTCTTGTTCCAGGAATTGATTCGTGTGCGAGTAATCCGGACGTTCTCCTGCTCTCCATTGGACGTCTTCATCCTGGCTGAGGACAGCTTCTCGATCTTGCACCCAGAGCGGTAATTCGGTAGATTGGTTATTACTCATTCAATTATGTTAAGTGATATTAGATGATAAAATTATGGATATTTCGGTTATCTTATTTTGGATAAAACTTTAATGTCAATAAGTATAAATACTTAGGATGCTAGGTAAAATTCACAGCAGTAGATAAAGACAATAGAAAACGGCGAACAGAAATGACATAAACAAATGACAAATGACGAACTACGCAATTGACTTTGGCACAAGCAATACAGTTATCACGCGATGGAACGCCGCCACTGGAGAAGCGGAAACCGTCAGCTTACCCGGTTTATCGGTACAACTTGCCCAAAATCCTCCCCTGATTCCCAGTTTGGTCTATGTTGAGGATGCCCAACATAGTAAAGTTATCGTTGGTCAAACAGTACGCGATCGCGGCTTAGATATTACCACCGATCCCCGCTTTTTCTCCAGCTTTAAACGGGGGATAGGTTCCCAGATTCAGGGATTTCTACCCGAATTGGATGAACAAACCGTCAGTTTTGAGAAAATTGGACAATGGTTTCTCACTCAGATTATCGCCAAACTCTCCCCCTCCCCCACAGAAACAATTGAATCCTTAATTCTTACCGTACCCGTGGATAGCTTTGAAGCCTATCGCCATTGGCTGACAGGGGTTTGTCAATCCTTACCCGTGGAACAACTACGGATAGTGGATGAACCAACAGCAGCTGCTTTGGGGTATGGTGTGGCAGAAGGAGAAACCCTCCTCGTGGTGGATTTTGGTGGTGGTACTTTAGATTTATCTCTGGTGCAGTTAAATCAAGAGGTACAAACGGGAACAAAGCCGCTGGGTTTTATCCTTAAATGGGGGGAGAAAGTCTTGGGGGAACGTTCGGGACAAAAGCCCAAAATTGCCCGGGTGCTAGCCAAAGCAGGGCAGAATTTAGGCGGATCAGATATTGATAACTGGCTAGTGGATTATTTTGCCCAAACTCAAGGAATTTCGCGATCGCCTCTAACCACGCGATTGGCTGAACGCCTGAAAATTAAGCTATCTTCAGCACCCACAGCCACGGAAGTTTACTTTAATGATGAAACTCTAGAGAGTTATGAACTGAATCTGGATCGGCAAACATTGGAAACTATCTTAACGGATCACCAATTTTTTGATAATCTGAATGAGAGAATGACCCAACTCCTGCAACAAGCACGGCGGAGTGGGATCGAAGTGTCGGATATCGATGGGGTGTTGTTGGTGGGGGGAACTGCACAAATCCCCGCCGTACAAGAGTGGGTGCAGCAATACTTTGACGCCGAAAAGATTCGTTCCCTAAAACCCTTTGAAGCCATTGCCCAGGGAGCGCTACAATTAGCCCAAGGAATTGAAGTCCAAGATTTCCTCTACCATAGCTATGGTATCCGCTATTGGGATCGCCGGAATAATTGTCACAATTGGCATCCAATTATTAAAGCCGGACAACCCTATCCAATGAGTAATCCGGTGGAATTGGTACTAGGGGCGTCAGTGGAGAACCAACCGAGTATTGAGTTAATTGTCGGTGAATTAGGTGCCGAAACGGGGGCAACAGAGGTATACTTTGAAGGCGATCGCTTAGTGACGCGGAAATTCGGTGGCGGGAAAACCTCAGTGCAACCATTGAACGATCGCGACGGTGCGAAAACCATTGCCCAGCTTACACCACCAGGAAATCCAGGACCTGATCGGATTAAACTAAAGTTTTGGGTGGATCGCGATCGCGCTTTGCGATTAACAGTCGATGATTTACTCACTGATCAAACAGTATTGCAGAATCAGGTAGTCGCACAATTAAGTTAAGTTTGGATAACTGTTACTTCCCCTGCTTCCTGAAAAGGGCGGGTTTAGCTAAGTTGTCAGACATCGACAGAACGCTATTTGTAAAACCCGCCCCTACACCCATTTTATCCCTGCGATCGCGGGCGTAGGTATTCTGAGATTGGGAAAGGAGTAACTAGAGTATCGCCAGCCAACGCCCTAGTATTCCTGTTCCTTTTTCAACAATTCCTCTTTAGAATCACTCCAGTAGGCGCTATAGGTCCAGACTTCACTACTTCCTTTAGTTTCGACGGACCATCGATAAATCGCAGATTTGGGATTAACCCCAACCTCAATTAGCTTTGCTCCCATATAATATTCCATCTGGCGCTTGGTCATGTCCTTAGCACCACTGGGCTGGTTCTTAGAGATCGTGCGAGACATGTGGGCTTGTGTAGGTTTTGGCATAGTTTTCTAGTATTAATGGGAAATCAACGTCTCCTATTGTTTCATGTTTGACCGGAAACCAAAGAGGGAATCGAGTATGGATTTGAGTCTGTGCATGATAGTTAAGAACGAGGAAACCTTTTTATCCCAAGTCTTGGAGAGTGTGAAACCTGTCGTGGATGAAATGGTGATTCTGGATACAGGATCGAGCGATCGCACGATTGATATTGCTCAAGAGTATGGGGCTATGGTCTATCATTTTCAATGGTGCAATGATTTCTCCGCCGCCCGCAACCATGCACTGCAATACGTCCAAGGGAAATGGGTGCTGGTGCTGGATGGGGATGAAGTGTTAACGCCGGAAATTGTACCAGAAATCCAACAGGCGATAAAAAATGATCGCTATTTGGTGATTAACCTCATCCGTAAAGAAGTGGGCGCAGCGCAATCTCCTTATTCCCTGGTATCCCGTTTATTTCGCCATCACCCCGATGTCCACTTTTGTCGCCCTTACCATGCGATCGTGGATGATAGTGTAACTCAATTATTGCAGCGAGAACCGGATTGGCAGGTGGTTTCTCTGTCTACTGTGGGCATTTTACATTATGGCTATCAACCGGGCGCGATCGCGGCTCTGGATAAATATACTAAAGCCAAGAATGCCATGGAAGGATTTCTCGTCGATCATCCCAATGATGCATATTTGTGTAATAAATTAGGATCGCTTTATGTGCAAATAGGTCAAGTGGAGGAAGGGATTACTCTGCTTAAGCGGGGATTCAGAGATCCCTATGTAGATGCTGCGGTATTATTTGAATTACATTACCATTTAGGCAATGCTTACACCAAGCAGAACCATCTTCAATTAGCGGCTCAGCAGTATCAAGACGCGATCGAGCAACCGATTCTCCCCCAACTTAAATTAGCAGCTTATAATAATTTAGGTAATTTGTTATTCAGCGTTGGCGATTTCACCACGGCGAAGCGAGCCTATCAAGCGACGGTGAAGATTGACCCGAGTTTTGCGGTGGGATACAATCACCTAGGTATGACCTTAAAAGCCCTAGGACAGTGGGAAGCCGCGATAACATCCTATCAAAAAGCGATTCAACTGAATCCTGAGTATGCCGAAGCTTACAAGGTAAGCGATGGTGAAAGCCCTCGTGATTTATCCGAGGGATGAAACCGAGCGAGGCGTTTAGCCAAGCAACTTTAGTTGCGAGTGTTAGCTTTCCTATGCTATAATTCTACCATAAGCTAAAAGTGGTAAAATG
>NZ_JAVKEW010000085.1:0-45429 GCF_040226375.1 Coleofasciculus sp. G2-EDA-02
TTTAGCAATACAGTGATTCGTGTCAGCGATAAACCGTCTCTCCCGTCCAGACAATGCAACCAATCTACGAGTTGCACTACGGGTGCCTTTACGCTGCAAAGACTTTCTCGCTCTAACATAACGAGAAGCTTTGTGTCTCACATAAGAGCCACTGAAAAACTGAGTCTTATTGCGAGTATCTGCTGCAACAGCAATATAGCGTTGCCCAACATCTACACCCATAACTCGGTTAATATCATTTGGCATCAGCTCATGGGCTTCCACTTCCATACTCAATAGCAAGTAGTAAGTTTTGGTGGGTTTTGAGTACCAAAGTTTTGCTGCTCCAATTTTGGCTACTCCAGAGCTAATCATTTCCAAATGCTTGGAGTAGCATTGGTAATTTACCTTGATTCGACCATCCAGTGTGATCACACTTACTTTCTGGTCTTTGACAAATGAGTAGTCACGCTGATAGTTCAATGTGCAGGTACGAGAAGCGTATTTAGGTGGTTTATCTAAGCCTTTATATCGCTTCTTAGTACGACCTGCCTTAATCGCCTCCTCATTCTTTTTTAGCTTTGTCCGCAATGACTTGTATGTTGCCCCAACTTGACGAGGAACGTTGCAAGCCATTTGTGATGGAAGCTTAAATTGCTCTCGCAACCTATAATAAACTTCCTTCTGGATTTTGGTGCCCTTGTAGGTTTTGCCCAGATCAAAGGCAACAGCAGACGTGTAATTTAGGGCGTCCCTGTACGCCAAAGAAGTCACCCGGAGCTGTTCTTTTTGCTCCTGGGTGACTTCTAGTTTTAATTTGGCGGTTAGGGTTTGCAACATACTTGTTTCACGAAGTGAGTTTATAGTAGCATTGTCGTGAAACAAACACAAGTGCTTGGACAGCCCCGTACCTAAGCTGTCCCGCCATTCCTCCCCCTCCTCAAAACGAGTGGGGGGAAGAATGGCATTTTAGTTTAATTTTAGCTTTCTTTGCCGGAACGTCTGCACAAAGTAACTAAAAAGTGATCAAAATCACATATTGATGTTGCCGCAAATGCCAGACAGAGTTTAGCCAAACTTGTTAGGCTGTGGAAAACAGTAGGTATAACCAGAGGTAAAGCGTCTCCAAGCTGATGCTAATCTGTGAGGAACTAGCATCAGATGTAGTAGCTAGACCCCTTAACCCTAGAAGTAACTGGATCGCTTTGTGCAACTACCTCAAAAAAAACCATTACTGCTTTGCGAGCCTGGAATGATGAGCGGTGTGAGCAACTCGAAAACGTCAGGCAAGGATTTATCGCGAGAGCGAATAAATTCCCTGGCGGTCAATTCCGCAGGCGTTGAATGTTACTTGACGCCCATAAGCTCATCCATCCACAATCAAAACAACTGGTTCAAACCAGCTTGAACAAAAAACTCCTAAACCACCATGACTATTCTATTTAAATCCCTAAGGGAGTTTTTTGGGGTTGCCTACCGCTCAAGGATGGGTTGATGATTACTCCAGGTCGGTGGAGATGTTAAGACTGTGGGAATTGGATGAAAAAGACTCCTCATCAACCTGATCAAACGTTACATACAGACTGCCTGAAAAAGCCTGCAAGGAAAAAATATGTCTAGTCAGCACAACGGATTCACAATTCACTTTTGGGGCGTTAGAGGAAGTATTGCCTGTCCGGGTCCAGAAACAGTTCGCTATGGCGGGAATACTCCTTGTGTGGAAATGCGAGTGGGTAGGGAAAGGTTAATTTTTGATGGGGGTACGGGCTTGCGGGTGTTGGGACAGTCCATGTTGTCACAACTGCCAGTAGAGGCTCATCTGTTTTTTACCCACTCCCACTGGGATCACATTCAAGGTTTTCCGTTCTTTGTTCCCGCGTTTATCAAAAGCAATCGTTTCTGTATCTATGGAGCGATCGCACCGAATGGTTCCACGATTAAGCAACGCCTCACTGACCAAATGCTCCACCCCAATTTTCCCGTCCCTTTACAAGTCATGCAAGCTGATTTGCAGTTCTATGACTTGGAGGTTGGCGAAACCGTTGAGCTTGGAGAGATTACCGTCGAAAATACCCTGCTCAACCATCCCGGTGAAGCTGTGGGATATCGGGTGAATTGGCGGGGACATGCAGCCGCCTACATTACCGATACCGAACACCGAGGTAGTGGTTTAGATCAAAATATCTTAAAACTGATTCAGAATGCGGATGTGCTGATTTACGACGCCACCTACACGGATACCGAATATTATTCTCCGGCAACCAGCAAAGTGGGTTGGGGACATTCGACTTGGCAAGAAGGCATCAAGTTAGCCAAAGCCGCTAACGTGAAAACTTTGGTCATTTTTCACCACGATCCCTTACACAACGATGATTTCTTGGATCGAATTGGCGAAGAAGCCATTCAACACTTTCGCAATACCGTCATGGCTCGTGAAGGTTTATCCATTTCTCTGGTGGAGTCGGCTATTTCTGAGCCAGTACCCCTGCAACAAGAGGCAAAAGCTTCTGTTTAATAGCATTTCTTACCTTATCTCTCCTACCAGATAGCCGACTTCTTGAATACGACTTCGGGTATTTAATCTAACTTGAACCTAAAGAATTAGTCAAGATCTAGCCACGACTCATTGAATGTGTAAAAATGTAAAGCGTGTGGGTTACTTCTTCTCTTGCCACTGCTTTAACACCAACTGCTGTTGCCCTAGGAAACTTTGACGGCATTCACCGAGGGCATCAACAGGTTATTCAGCCTATTTTGCAGCACTCTAGCCTTTTACCTCATGAGTCTGAACCGATAAATCCCCAGGAGAGGGTTGATCGGGAAGGAGAGCATATTTATCCGACTTTGGCAACCTTTTATCCCCATCCCCGTGAATTTTTTTCCGGTCAACCGTGGAAGCTATTGACTCCAAAACCTGAAAAAGTAGACCAGTTAAAGCGCTTGGGCATTGAACAACTGGTGCTGCTGCCATTTGACCGTGAATTGGCGGCATTAAGTCCAGAAAAATTCGTGGACAAGATTTTAATTGAGCAATTGCGAGCCACCCATGTCAGCGTCGGAGAAGACTTTCGCTTCGGATATCGCCGGAGTGGAACAGCGAAGGACTTGCAGGCGATCGCAGCCACTTATGGGGTTCAGGTTAGTATTGTTACCATCCAAACCTGTCAAGGTGAACGGATCAGCAGTTCCTTAATTCGCCAATCCCTTGAGGCAGGAGATATCCTCAAAGCTAATCGCTTATTGGGTCGTCCTTACAGCATTAAGGGTCAAGTTGTCCAAGGGCAGCAACTAGGCAGAACCCTGGGATTTCCCACCGCCAATCTGGAATGGTTCCCCGACAAGTTTTTACCCCGCAACGGGGTTTACTGTGTGCGCGTCAGTAGTACCTCATTCCCTGAGCAATGGGGGGTGATGAATATTGGAGAACGTCCTACCGTCAAAGGAACCTGCTTGACAGTTGAGATTCACCTGCTAAATTGGTCTGGTGATTTATACGGACAGACCATAACAGTGAGCCTAGAGCAGTTTTTGCGACCTGAACAAACGTTTGCCTCCCTAGATGACCTCAGGAAGCAAATTCAGGCTGACTGTGCGGCGACGATAACTTTTTTTGAAACCCAGCAATAGGGAATGGGGGAGCGGTAATGAGAGAACGGATTGAGCAACTCAAAGAAAATCTGGCTCGGACAATTGTGGGTAAAGCTGATACCATTCGTTTAGTCTTGGTTGCTTTGCTCTGTGGCGGTCACGTTTTGTTAGAGGATGTGCCTGGAGTCGGTAAAACTCTGCTGGCAAAATCCTTAGCACGTTCTATTGATGGGCGATTCCAGCGGATTCAATGTACCCCTGACCTTTTACCTGCGGATATAACTGGGACAAATATCTGGAATCCGAGTAGTCGTGAATTTGAATTTCTCCCAGGTCCAGTCTTTGCCAATATTCTACTGACGGATGAAATTAACCGAGCAACCCCGCGCACACAGTCAGCCTTACTAGAGGTGATGGAAGAACGGCAAGTTACGGTGGATGGGGTATCGCGCAACGTTCCTCAACCCTTTTTTGTGATTGCCACTCAAAATCCGATTGAGTATCATGGCACGTTTCCCTTGCCAGAGGCGCAAATGGATCGGTTTACCCTATCATTATCCTTGGGTTATCCGACGCCTGAGGAAGAACTGCAAATGCTGCAACTGCATCAGGGGGGGATGGTGCTTTCGGATCTTAAACCCTGTATTTCAACCGAGGACGTTTTGGAGTTACAGCGTCTTTGTCAGCAGGTGCAAGTTGAACTGGAGTTACAGCAGTACATTCTCAACTTGGTACGGGCATCTCGTGAGGCGGAAGACGTGGTGTTAGGAGTTAGTCCACGGGGGACTTTGGCATTACAACGGGCGGCACAAGCTTTTGCATTTTTGGAGGGGCGAAATTATGCGATTCCTGATGATGTGAAGATGCTGGCACCTCATGTTCTGTCCCATCGTCTCATGGCAGCAGGGGGGCGACAGGCAAAGCCGATTGTTGAACAGTTATTGCGTTCGGTGGCAATTCCTTAAGAGGATATGGTTAGAGACGTTCCGACAGAACGTCTCTACAAAGTTAATAGATAGTCCGTAATTTTCTAAACCTATGTTTCCGATGAAATACCCTGTTCCTCAAAGTGATCCACCCAAATCGCCGAGGGAAACCTTGCCGTCGATGTATGATCTGCCTAGTGAAAATCCGGAGGAACCTGGTTTGCCTGATGAGTTCCATGATTGGCAGGCACAATTGTTGAGCCTAACGTTCTGTCCGCCCTATTATCCGGCGGCGGAGGTGTTTTGTGCCAGTGACATGAACCTTTACTATGATGTACGTCATGCTCTGTGGTACAAACGACCTGATTGGTTTGGTGTGGTGGGTGTACCCCGATTGTATGATCAAGTCGATATGCGCCTGTCTTACGTCGTTTGGCAAGAGGGTGTCAATCCGTTTGTCGTGGTGGAGTTACTGTCTCCTGGGACAGAAAAAGAAGATTTAGGGGAATTAGAAGCGGACAGGTTGCCAGATGAGCCAAGTTCGCTGGAGGGTAATGGACAAGCGATTGAGTCTCAGTCTACTCAGACTCAATCTAAGGACAAACCGCCGCGAAAATGGCAGGTTTATGAACAGATTTTACGGATTCCTTACTATATCGTTTTTAGCCGTTATACTAATCAGCTCCGCGTCTTTAAACTAGAGGGGGCGTGTTACCAAGAATTAGAGTTACCCGAATCGCGAGTATGGATGAAGGAGTTAGGGCTAGGTTTGGGATTATGGCAGGGTGAGTTCCAAGGCATTGAACGGTTGTGGTTACGTTGGTATGATGCTGAAGGAAACTGGATTCTGACTGAGGCAGAACAAGAGCGACAGCGAGCTGAGGAGGCAGAATCTAAGTTAGAATCATTGCTTCGGCGACTGCGGGAATCCGGAATTGACCCTGATACATTTTTGGAAGGTGAGCAATAACAAATGACAAATGACGAATGACAAAATACAATCTGCGATCGCAAGTCATTTTATTTGGGCTGGTACTGGTTTGGAGTATCCTCATCGGTGGCGGTATGGCAGGGGTTTTAAAGGCAGCAGAACCACCTAAACCCCCGAATTCAGAAACACTGGTGGCAATTAACACCATTGACCCCATTCCAGAGCGCTATCAGACGGGGTTAAAACTCTACCTAGAAAACTGTGGCAGTTGTCATGTTGCTTTACCGCCAGAAGTCCTACCAACCCAAACCTGGCAAACTCTGTTATTAGAACCCGAACAGCATTATGGGCAAAAGTTAGAGCAGATTCCGCGCCCGTTTATCTTTATTGTCTGGAATTATTTACGCACCTTTTCTCGTCCTTTAGGGGAAGATGAGCAAACGCCCTATCGTGTAACTGAATCACGGTATTTTAAAGCACTTCATCCCCTTGTTGATTTACCTCCGACGTTGACGGCGGCTGGGTGCATCAGTTGTCATCCAGGAGCAAGAGATTATGACTATCGGCGTTTAAGCCCAGAATGGGATGATGCACCGTAGGGACATGGATAGAAGATTGTGCTTCCGATGATCCGTCACGGCAAGCAGAAGCTTTGATTGAGCTAGTGGATGCTGAAGCTTATGTGGCTGCACTGCAAATCAACAAGTTACTCACTGCTGCTGATCCGGCGATTCGCTCTACGGCGGCTTACGCTTTGGGTTATATGGGAATACAGGAACCAGAAACAATTGGTTCTACCTTAGTAAACTTACTTAACGATCCAGAAGTAATTGTTAGATCTGAAGTGGTTGAGGCACTGGGAGGGCTTCATTATAAAAGAGCGATCGCACGTATTCAGCATACATTACGAAATGATCCTGAGCCACTGGTTCGGGCTTCAGCTGCTGAAGCATTGGGAGATATAGGGGATGAACAAGCTTTAACAGCCCTAGAAGATGCCCTAAAGGATGCTGATGAGGCTGTGCGAGCTTATGCGGCTAACTCCATCGGACTTTTAGGTACAGCGCAACTTTTACCTAAACTTGAAGTATATCTGAAATCTGAACCTTCTGTGGGAGTACAAGCCGAATTACTCGGAGCGATGTATCGGCTGGGCGCGGTAGAAGCCTTAAGTCAGCTCTTAAATTTGTTGGATAATGCTGATGAAGATTTGGCAACCTGTATTCTGAATCTTTTAACGGATTTAACGGAACGCAAAATCCCCTCAACGCTGATAGAGAACGCCTCTGAGATTCGCCAGTCATTATCCGCGATCGCACAACGTTTTCCCCTGCTGCGTTATCAAGCTGAAGAAATTGGCGAACAGTTAGCAACTGGAGTTTAGACGATAAAAAATTGACTCAAGGGATGTTAAATAGGTAACTAGCCACTCAAATTACTGCTGGTTTTACTAAAATCGGACGCCGGATGCTTGACTTCGTAAGCATTCAACTTATTATTCAGTTCTCGAATGCGGCGGGAGAGTAAGCGGATAATATTAATGGCAATTCCTGGGGTCTCATCAATGGCGTCATACAATTGCAGTTGAGTCAGCATCAGACATTCGCAAGTTTCCAGCGTCGTCACTGAGGCGGAACGCGGTTCAGCATCAAAGAGTGACATCTCGCCAAAACAAGCACCTTGCCTCAGATATGCCAAGTCGCGATCGCCAATGTGAACCCGCACAGAACCGGATACCACAATATAGAGCGATCGCCCTTCTTCCCCTTGAGTGACAATCGTATGGTCACTGGGGAATGATAACTCATCCATAACCGAAGCAACGCGCACCAGAAAATCGTCCCGCAATTCCTGAAAAATGGGGACGCCCCTGACAAAAAGTAAACGCTCAACGCTGGTTAACATGGGATTAGCGGGTAGCTGCTGAGGATTGGTGCTAAGTATAGCTGAACCAAGCTCTAGTTTACTTTATCCCACATTGACTGATAATCAAGGATTTAAGGGCACTAAACACGCTAATCCGCTTAATATCCCTGAAAATTAAGCCAATAACCCTTTAATAAACCCTTTCCTAACGACTGCTCCATCAGCTCACTAGACCAAATTCGTTACTCATCTGCTGAGCTACCGCCGCCACTAACCGATCGGAATCATGTTTAAGCATCGGTAGTAATTCGATACAAGAACGGGGCGATGCAGCTTTCAAATAAGTTAAAACTGCTTCTCGGACAAAACCTGTGGGATGACGCAGACAGACTAACGTTGCTGCCGGTGTCAAACTCACATGAGCCGCCCGCGCTAAATGGAAACAACAAGCCAGTGTCCAATCCGAGAGAAAATGACGAAAATCAATTAATTGTCGCACGCGATCGCTGGGATTCATCGGTTGATAAGAAACTAGCTCCTGCACACATTCCAGCTTTTCGGCAAAGGAACGGCGATCAAACAGAGCTAAAAAGGCTTGCTTTTGGGGAATATCTATGGTATTGTCCAGTATTTCCAGTCCCATAGCAATATTGGAGCGAGACTCCGATTCCAGATTAAAAGATGCCGCTTGAATCGCACCGACTGGATAAAGAAACTTCATCAGCAAAAAACAATTATCCAGCAGATCCTTTTGCTGATCGTTTAACGCCCGCCGCAGCAAATCTGCCTCCTGTCCACTGATCAGTTCTGGCTTCAAATCCACCAGTGCGGCGTAAATCTGACCCAAAAACAGCAGTTCTTGCTCAATTAACGTCTCAATACCACTACGTCCCAACCGATCAAGTACCGCATCGATTCCTTGCTCATTGGGAATTTTCAGTAAGCTGCGGAGGATATTACGGCGGCTGATCCCCCAACTCGTCATTAACTGTTGCACCAAATGATTGAGGGCATCGGATGTGCCAATTTCAGCCAAAGCACTCCAAGCTTGTACCCGAACTAAATCAGGTTTATGGATATCTTCTGCCAACTCCAGCAGCAACGGAATCGCTTCATCACCCAGACGCACCAACGCCATGCGAGCAGCTTCACGAGTCGATTTGTAATACAGCCCCCGTACTAGCGACGGATAGAACTCGTCCAAATGGGTTGCTGCAATCACCTCTAATAAAGCGCAACGGACGCGCAACGACTCATCTTTTAACAGATAGGGAATATAAACTCTCAAGGCTTGCAAATACTCTGCCTCTCCCAATGCTCGCGTTCCCATCACCCGTTCTCGTTCCCGTTTTGAGATCACCATTCGCCGCAGGATATCTGTCGCTTCCGCTTTCTCTTGTGAGGTTCCCCGACGCAAGATAATCGCGGCGGCTGTGGCTCGCACCATAGGATCAACTGTCCCATGGAGATACGGTTTAATCGTATTAATATCCAATTCGGGTTGAGTCAGCCAAACATAGCGCAGCGCCAACGCCAAAACTTCTGGCGGCGGTTTTTGCTCAATCAAGACTTGCACATCCTGACAATAGGTTGGGTTGGGATACTCCAACATCGTCTCTAGACTTTGACACTGGAGTGTAATTGAAAGGCGAGGCAAAAGGGGAGCCAGAACCTCACCCACATTTGCGGGGTCAATCTGGGATAACAGTTGAATGCAAGAGCGTTTATCGGCTTCAGTACCTGGTTGTTCCAGGGTTTCTATCACCGTTCGCTTGAATGCATTTAAGTCCACATCAGAAAACCCTAAGCGTCCTTGTTCAGCGCTATCAACCAGCAAGGTGACGTAACTTGATCGCATCGACCAAGCACTCAGCAACCAGATCAGGGAGAAAAATACAATGGCAAGAATAAACATACCACTCTGCCATTGCTGAATTTGAGCTTCCGGCTGTCCAGGAAATACATGATGCAACAGCCAGATCCCAGCGAGCATACTAATGCCCGTAATACCCGTGGTTATGGGTTCAGCAATCCCCTGAACCCTGGTTTGCAAGCTATTACGAATTCCTTCGGGTATCGGTTGAAACAGGAATGGTTCAATTCCGGCAATTAAGGTATAGCGCAGGAGTTCGTCAATAAACCGCAGGAAAATTAGACCGACAAAGAGTCCGGTTACAAATCCTGGGATGGTAATCACTGAACCCAATAGCTTAAGGATCACATCCAGCAAACCACTCAATGTGATTAATCCCATAATCGCTAACGATGCAGGTAGCATCATTGCGGCGACAAAAACTCCCAGACGTTCAACGGCGCGACTGGATAGGAACCACTGAGAGGTGAGTTCAAATATCCCGACAATCCCACTGAACAAACCCAAGAACCCGGCAATCTCTGAGGCTTCTAAATTTGCCTCTAATTGACCGAGATACTGGAACTCTACCAACAGATAGAGGGCTTCGCCGAGAATAAAAAAGGCAAATAACGGAACAATATAGCGTTGTAGATGTCCCGTGGTGCGGCGGACAACAAATTCCTGACCATCCTCTTCCCAGTCCCGTGTGGGTAAGTTAGGAAAGGCTTGCTGGTAGCGTTGGGTTAAATAAAACAACGTGCCAGCACCAACTATCATCATCAACGCCGCCACCACGAGAACGTTTTGAATTGTGCCGACAACGAACAGCAGCAGGGGTAAAGAAAAGCCGGAGATCACATCGGCAACTAAAAGTCCCGACGAGACAATCGGATAGGTGCGCTTAATTTCCCGGATATTGAATAATTGATTCGCGGCAACTTGAGAGTTGAGATCGTTGAGAACTTCGACTGCATCCATCCACAGTCGCAACAGAAAAACGGTACCCAAGGCGATTAAACCGTTTAAATAGCCAATGCCTAGGGTCAACCGTAAGATCAACAAGGGTATGCCCGTTAGGAAAGCGACTGTGACTAAGACACCCCTCATGGGAACCCGCTCTTGTAACCAAGAGTATAAGACTCCTAGTCCAGAAACCATCACGGAGCTGGCGATATAAATCACGGGTAACCACCTCGCACCGTACTCATCCAAGAACAGTGCTGTCGCACTATACTCGAACCAAAGCAGCCCAACTGAGGTAGCGGTGTAGAAGGCGAACATCAAAAAGGTGCGCTCGCCTTCTTCCGGGCGAAGATTAACCCATTCTAGGATTCGCCGTACCCATTCATTTTGAATGCGAGTACGAGTTTGTAGTTTCATTTGGCAGTTTTTCCTTAGTCGTTAGTCCTGAGTCATTAGTATTGAGTCCATCGTGGCTAACCCATGACTAGTGACTAATGACCAATGAACCCAATTCTTATTTTTTGGGAGAGAGTAGCATCATCATATTACGACCTTCACGTTTGGGGGCTTGCTGAACTTCGGCAACGTCCTGCAAATCCATTGCCATGCGCTTGAGCAAGTCTTCGGCTAAGTTGGCGTGCTGAATTTCTCTCCCCCGAAAGGTAATCGTGGCTTTAACTTTGTCTCCTGATTTCAGAAAGCGCTCAGCCGCGTTAACACGCACTTGGTAGTCATGATCATCAATCTTATAGCGCATCTTGACTTCTTTAACGTCCGCCGTGTGTTGCTTCTTGCGAGCTTCTCGGGCTTTCTTCTCCTGTTCAAATTTGTATTTGCCGTAGTCCACGATGCGGCACACTGGCGGATCTGCCTTATCGCTAACCAATACCAGATCCAACTCTTTTTCCTCGGCGATGCGTAAAGCCTCTTGAGGAGCAATGATTCCTAGCTGTGTGCCATCTGTATCAATCGCACGAATCTTAGGATAACGGATTCGTTCGTTGATTTGGGGTAGATCGCGTTGGCGTCTTCTATCACTCACGGGCGTCTGCTTGAATTTCTAGTTGTTAAGGGTTTGATAAAAAGCAAGCTGATTTTACTTGCCATTCTACTGAGTCTGATCCGGTTTCTGTCCATCTTTTTAACTTAACTTCCAAAATGCCGGGGGATTGGAGAGAAACCCTTCTAGGAGGTGGAATATGTGAGACGTTTGTTAGTCCTCATTTTTCCTAGGCTATGGGGCATCGGCTGTAGAGAATAATATCCAGAAACCACTACAATGAATAGGTGAGGATTTGTAAACGTTTTTGAAGTTGAGGCAGGTTGTGAACCCATCCGTATCGTGGCAGCAACGAGTCGGTAGTCAGCGAGACTGGGTTTGGCAAGGTTGGCAGACTCGTTACACCTATATTCGTCCACCGCACTCTCTCTCAAGGTTGGTTCCTCCAGTCCTGATGCTGCACGGATTTGGTACTTCAATCGGACATTGGCGTCACAACTTACCTGTACTGGGTCAACACTACCCGGTTTATGCACTGGATCTGTTGGGGTTTGGCGGTTCGCGTAAAGCTTGGGCAACATATACGATTGACTTGTGGGTCAATCAAGTTTATGAATTCTGGCAAACCTTGATACAACACCCCATGGTGTTAGTGGGTAACTCGATCGGTTCACTGGTGGCTCTGAGCGCCGCTGCAACTCACCCGGAGATGGTCAAGGGACTCATCTTGATTAATTTGCCGGATTTTTCCCTACGAGAAGAGGCGCTTCCGGGTTGGCTGCGACCTGTTGTATCCACGGTTGAGGGTATAGTCGCGTCTCCTGTGGTTCTCCAAAGTCTGTTTTATTTGCTGCGACGCCCATCAATCGTCCAGAAATGGGCAGGACTCGCCTATTACAACCCCAGCGCTATTGATGCAGAATTAGTGGAGATTCTCACGCAGCCTGCTCGCGATCGCGGGGCGGCGGCTACATTTAGTGCGTTGTTTAAAGCGATGACCTCTTCTAAATTTGGTCCTCCTATCAAAGCAGTTTTGCCGACTTTGGATATTCCTTTGCTGTTAATTTGGGGACGTCAAGACCGGATGATCCCTCCCCAGTTAGCCCAACAGTTTGCCGATCTCAACCCTAATGTGAAGTTAATTGAGTTAGATCAGGCGGGTCATTGTCCTCACGATGAATGCCCAGAACAGGTAAATCGGATTCTACTCGACTGGTTAGCTGGGATTTAGGAAGTTTTGACCTTTCACTTCGCCCATAGAGCATAGCGCGTGAGTGAACTCCTAATACTGCTCGCAGCGAACTCTAATTTAACTTTTTCTCCCAGACGCGCCATGGCGCGTCTCTACATTGCTCCCCCTGCTCCCCCTACTCCTCTGGGTTAAGATCGAAGCGGAATGAGAAAAGTCTCCCGCTTTCCTTGAACTTATGAACAGCGCTGATTTTACAGATACCTTAGATTGGACACCTGAAGCTAAAGCGAAACTCAAAAAAATACCTTATTTTGTACGTACTCAAGCTCGACAACGGATTGAGCATTTAGCTCGTGAGGCTGATTTGGGTGTGGTTACCGTAGAAATTGTCGAGCAAGCTAGGGTTGAGTTTGGTCAATAGGAAGTGACTTGTAGTCGCTAGATGTCTCAACTATTATATAAGCTTGTATTGCAGTTACTCCCATGCCATTGATAATCCTGGTTGTAGATGACAACCTAGGTACTCGTCTTTCTGTGAGCGATTACCTGGAAATGTCAGGCTATTCAGTTGTAACGGCAGAGGATGGTCAAGAGGCTCTGTCTCTGATTGATAAGTATCATCCTCACTTAATCGTGACCGATATCAATATGCCGAAATTGAATGGCTATGAACTTGTGCAACAAGTTCGGAAACGACCAGCTTTCCGCTTGTTACCTGTGGTTTTTTTAACTGAGCGCAGTAGTACTGAGGAGCGGATTAAGGGTTATCAGTTAGGATGCGATCTGTATTTGCCCAAACCCTTTGAAATGAAGGAATTGACTGCCGTAATTCGCAATTTGCTGGAACGTTCTCAGATGATGCAAGCCGAATTGCGATTCTCTTCCACTGAGATAGGACAATCACCCCCACCGACACAGATTCAGGAGGCTATGCCCAAATCCGAATCAACTCCCCGTGCGATCGCCTCCCTCACTTCCCCGCCCAATGTACTACATCTGACTCAGCGGGAACAACAGGTTCTAGAATTACTGACCACAGGGTTATCCAATAGCGAAATTGGTAGCCAGCTACACCTGAGTCCTCGGACGATTGAAAAATACGTTAGCTCTCTCCTGAGAAAAACAGAAACTAGCAACCGAGCCGAAATTGTGCGTTTTGCCCTGGAAAATCATTTAGTGGATTGACTCAAAAGCTTTTTTGTGGTAGGAAAATTTATTCTGATTTACGATGGGAATCATTGAATTCTGTCAATCAGGAGACCACATTACCCACTGACATAAGGCACAATAGTAGTAAGGGCTGGCTAGAGTTGCTAGCGATCAATTTGGAGGAATTGACACTTAGCAACTCTAAAGCTACAATACCGAATTCACACCGCTTTAGACTATGCTTCAGGACACTCGAACCATACGTTACTATCAGCAACTTACAGATGCTCTAGTTTTTATGTGGAACCGGGGATATCGCTTTGATGACCTACGGTTATATATTGATGGCTATCTTGATGCTCTTCGACATAGTAACGCTATTGAAGTTTATTTAATTCATCGCTTGGAGGAAGATGCTGTTCGTTATCTGCGCGATCCCTCAAACTTTGAAGCCGTACCCTTACCAGAACCTGAAACTGATTACTATTAAAAATAAATAAGGTACTTAGGTGTGGGCGCAAGCCTTCATCCGTGGCAACTTAAGCCACAACCCTTACCAATTCTCGTTTCCAGCAATTCAAGGTAAGCAGAGCCTCAACAGAGGTATTCCCTTTTGAGATCTGGAAACGAGAGATTCCCGGCTCGCCCTGCTTTTCAGCATAGACTGAAAAAGCCTGCTTAAGCAGGCTTTTTGGTTTATTTGGTGCTAATTATCTTGAAACGTGTAAAATGTCAAGATGCCAGTGCTACTTCGACCATTTGCTGTAATTCGCCGTTCTGATAAAGCTCGATCATCACATCTGAGCCACCAATGAACTCGCCGTTGACGTAAACTTGCGGAATCGTGGGCCAGTTGGAATATTCCTTAATGCCTTGACGCACTTCCGGATCATCAAGAACATTCACCGTTTCGTAAGAAACACCTAAGGTATTCAGGATTTGGACAACATTGTTGGAAAAACCGCATTGAGGCATCAGTTTGGTGCCTTTCATAAACACGACGATTTTGTCTTGGTTAACGAGCTGGTCAATCCGTTCTTTAACTGCTGGCGTCATAGCTTTGCTGAAATGTCTTGTGTAGTTTTATATGGGTCTAGTGTAGCGAGAGTTTATACAGCCTGACTGGTAGCTTGCCAAGATTCAGGGGTGTAGGTTTTCAGCGCTAGAGCGTGAATGGCTTCGCTTGCCATTGCTTGTTGGAGAGCGCCATAAACAAGCTGGTGCTGTTTGACCAAGCTTTTGCCTTCAAACTGGGAGGATACAACAATCGCTTGCAGATGATCACCGCCGCCCGTTAAGTCTTGCACCTGTACCTGAGCATCGGGAAGTTCTGCTTTGATCATTGCCTCAACTTGCTCTGGACTAATCATACCCACTCCATTATTCTTCAACTTTCCACTATTAATTTAACGTTCTGGAGTCACCGATGATGTAGGTTCACGATTGCCAGAGGGGGGAAAGGGAGAACCGACGAATCCCAATTCAAAAAGCTGTTGGTAGGCTTTTTTGCCCAAATCGCGGGTGGGATTCTGAGAGCGAATGATCTGAATCAGTAAGGGAACCGCCAATTCCGGTTGATTTTGGACGCGATGCACCAACGCCAATTGATAGGTGGCTTCATCCCGCATTTCTGCCGTTTGCAGCGCGTTTTGCCGATGCTCGTTGAAAATCCGGTTATCGATACCCGAGAAACTTTCAGCCAACTGCTGATAGAAATTCGATAATTGGTTAAAAACCTGACGCGCCTGCTGGAGTTTTTGAGCGGCTAAGGTATAGTCTTGAGCTTCAACAGCTTGATTCGCCTCTGCCATTAAGCGTTCTCCCCCCTGTAAACTCAGAAGACTATCCTCCTGCGTTAAAGGGCGTAGATTACTGGGATCATCTGGCTCAGGCTGCATTTGGCTGACCTCTTCTGGAAGCGCAGCCGCTTGAGTTTGAGCGTGGGCGGGTAGTAAGAGCGCCACACTCGTCGTGAAGGGAAAGGCAACAAGGCAGGTAAAGCCAAGGCTATGAATCGTTCCAGAAGAGAGCATGTAAAAAATAGGGAAGGTATTTTAGAGACAAAAACAGAAACCTTCGGGTATCTTACCATCGCCAGATGCGGCAAGGGGAGTCCCATTTCAATCGCCAGACTTGGGGGCAAAGAAATTGCCGTTCCTAGTGAGATTGGCGGCAAGCCCACATTATAGCTGTAGGCTTTGGCAGTAGGTTCCGTGACAGTTAACCATCAGCGATCGCGATGACTGGAATACAAGGCAGTCCCCCCGTCTCAACCAGCTAGACTTAAAAAATACCCTGAAGGTTTCTTAAGCATTTTGGAGACTAGGTTGACGCTCCCATCGCTTTTAGCGAGGGATTCTCAGTTCAATGAGCGAACTTACCCAAACTAAGTCTCCTTACTTTGAGCAGAGGTTCTTCTCTCCCTGAGCGTTAATTTCTGTCCGCCCGACAGTATTTGTAGCGCCCGATCTAGGATGTTCCTGGCTGCATTCTCATCTCTATCGATAATTGTTCCACAGCCACAAATGTGAGTCCTAACCGATAGCGACTTCTTGACTCTTTGTCCGCAACTTGAACAATCTTGGGAAGTATAGTTAGGAGCAACAGCTATCACTTGCTTCCCAAAAAGTTTGCCAAAATACTCAATCCACTCTCTGAATTGAGTCCAGCCAACATCAGATATCGACTTCGCTAAACAGTGGTTCTTAACCATATTCTTTACACTTAAATCCTCATAGGCTATCAAGTCGTTAGATTGACAAACGCACCGTGCTAACTTTATAGCATGGTCTTTACGCTGCCTTGAAATCTTTAAGTGAATGCAACCCAGCTTAACGCGATTCTTGTGATATCTCTTTGACTGCAACTGACCTCTCTTATGTTTTCTAGAGAGTCTTTTCTGTAGACGTTTTAAGGCTTTCTCGCTTTTCCTCAGATACCGTGGATTCTCTACTTGATTACCCTCAGAATCTGTGTAGAAATGATTGAGTCCTACGTCTAATCCAACCTGCTTGCCTGTAAACTCAACAGACTCTTTACGCTCAATGTCAATGCAGAACTGAGCATAGTAACCGTCAGCTCTACGCACCAAACGTATTCTTTTGATTTGAGCGCAAGTGTAGTAGCTTAAGTCTCTTGAGCCTGCAAGCTTAAGTTTACCGATTCCAGTTCCATCAGTAATGGTTAAGGTTTTCTTGTCGCTGGAAATCCGCCATCCACTCGTTTTGTATTCGACAGAGCGGCTGAATTTATTGAACTTCGGATACCCTTTTCTTCCCGGAACCTTCTTCTTGCAGTTCTCAAAGAATCGACCAATGCTAGCCCAGGCTCTCTCAGCCATAGACTGTCGAGCCATCGAGTTCAACTTAGCAACAAATGGATAATCAGGATTATCAGCTAAGACCTTGCAATATTTGTTCAGAGAAAACCGATTAACTTTCTCCTCTCTAGGTGCATCCATCCAGTACCTTAAGCACTTGTTGCGGATGAACTGCCCTGTGCGTATCGCTTCGTCTATTGGTGAAAACTGATGCTTATGTGATTTAATTTTGAACTCATAGACTAGCATTTATTGACTCTTAAACACTGCTAGACTAATCATAGTTACTTAACTGTACAAATGTCAACTCCGCAAAAGACTATCTACAACAGCACTCGCAGAGCAGTATACAATCTTACTGTACACATGGTATTTGTGACAAAATATCGGCGCAAGGTACTCTCTGAACCTATGATGCGTAGATTGGGTGATGTTTTTGGCTCAGTCGCTGAAAAATGGGATTCCAGCCTCATTGAATTCAATGGAGAATCTGACCACGTTCACTTGCTGCTTAGCTATCCTCCTCACAAGCTGTTGAGCAATCTCATAGCTAATTTAAAAGCCACAGCATCTAAGACACTGTGGCGAGAATTTGAACCAGAACTGGCTAAAATTTATAGGAAACGTGTTTTATGGACAGGTTCTTATTTTGTCGCTAGCTGTGGTGGAGTTACTATTGAGCAACTTAAAATTTACGTTCAAAACCAAGATTGTCCGGATTCATCCCATCGCTTTTAGCGATGGGATGAATCCGGACGCTAAGATAAAAAAGATTCATATAACTGATCTTGTATGATTGACGGTAGTCCATTCTAAACTATGATCCCGCATTCTGATTCTGTGCCAGACGATTCTCCTCAAACAACTCCGGTTCCCTCTGAAAGCCTGGGTCTAGTCCTGCAACGGGGCGGTGAAGAACTGGCATTACTCAAGGTGCGCGATCGCTTCACCCTTTGCCCCCAGAACCAAATCCCCGTAGAGCAACTCGAGCAAGTCTTCAGTGTCCAATATCAGCGCCAAATTCCTCACACCCAACTTGCTGAATTTACGGTTGACGTCGAACAACGGGATGAGGCGATGCAAGCCGCACGCGATCGCGAAGATGTTGTTTTTGCTAGTCATGTCTACCAGCTCAAGGACAATCCGGCTACCTTAATTTACCTAGGCGATCAACTCACTATTCAATTTCACCCAGACACCGATGAAGCAACAATCTCAGCCCTTCAAACTGAATTTGGCTTAAAATCTGTGCGATCGCTCGTCGGTATTCCCAACACCTTCGTCTTTCAACTCACCCCCAATTCCCCAGAGAATCCGCTAAAAATAGCCAATCGACTCATTAGACTCCCCGAAGTTTTAACCGCAGAACCCGATATCATAGTCCCCAAACAGCCGAGCTACCATCCCCAAGACCCCTTATACCCTCAACAGTGGTATCTAAACCACAGTGGCGGTTCAACCTTAGCCCCAGGTTCTCATATCGACGTAGAAAAAGCCTGGGATATTACCCGGGGAAATCGCTCCATTGTCGTTGCCATAGCTGATGATGCCATTGATGTCAACCATCCCGATTTTCAGGGCACCGGAAAAATTGTCGCGCCCAAAGACTTTAAAGACAAAGACTTCATTCCTCTACCCAGTGGTTCTGATGAAAGTCATGGTACCGCTTGTGCTGGAATTGCGGTTGCTGAAGAAAATGGTCAGGGTATTGTCGGTGTAGCACCCGGATGTGCGCTGATGCCCATTCGCACCAGTGGGTTTCTGGATGACACTAGCATTGAAGAATTATTCAACTGGGCAATTGAAAATGACGCCAGCGTTATTTCTTGTAGCTGGGGTGCCGCAACGGTTTACTTCCCCCTTTCCTTACGGCAACGGGCTGCCCTAACCCGTGCGGCGACTGAGGGACGAGGCGGGAAAGGCTGTGTAATCGTCTTTGCTGCTGGAAATGCTAATCGCCCAATCAATGGCACCATCTTTGAGCGCGGCTGGACGAGTGAATTACTGCGTGGACCGACAAACTGGCTCAGTGGTTTCGCCGTACATCCAGATGTGATTGCGGTTTCGGCTTGCACCAGCTTGAGCAAAAAAGCGGCATACAGTAACTGGGGAACCAATGTCTCCGTTTGCGCCCCCAGCAACAATGCTCCGCCAGGAATGTGGTTTGAAAAAACAGGTTTTATTGGCACGGCACCCCAAGTGAATGCCCCAACCCCAGGTAATGGTGTCTTTACCACCGACTTACTCGGAGCAGCCGGGTATGAAATCGGTGACTTTGTCGGCAGTTTTGGTGGCACATCGAGCGCCTGTCCAGTTGTCGCGGGTGTTGCGGCACTGATTCTCTCAGCTAATCCTGATCTGACGGCTAAACAAGTCAAACGTATCCTGCAAGATACAGCCGACAAAATTGTAGACCGTGATGCTGACCCCCAGCTTGGGATGCGATTGGGGACTTATGATACGAATGGGTACTCTCAATGGTTTGGCTATGGTAAGGTCAATGCTTTTAAAGCGGTACAAGCGGCTCAACAGCAACGAGTTCAAACCGCTAAGGTTGCCCAAATCCTCAAACGACGCAATGATCAAAACTTAGCTATTCCTGATGATAATCCCCGTGGTGTGACTAGCACGATTCAAATCACAGAATCTGCCCCAGTGCAAAACATTCAGGTGACGGTGGACATTGAACATGAGTTTTTGGGAGATTTAGAAGTGCAGTTGAAATCACCCAATGGTCAGACAGCGCTGCTACAAAGTCGTACATTGGGTATTAATACTCAACTCCAATACACCTATTCTATAGACAATACTCCAGCGCTCAAGTCGTTGCTGAATCAGGATAGTGTTGGGAGTTGGCAGTTAAGAGTCATCGATTATGTGCCGATGGATACAGGGAGACTTAAAAGCTGGGAATTAGTTATAGGAATCTAGTTGGCACTCCCCGCCCATAGCTAGGCTATGAACGAGGATACCTTCTTCTGTGACTCGCCGTTAGACGACAGGATTGCTCCAATAGCTTGCGTAGGGCAAATCTCCCCAAGGGAGGGTGGGGTAGCTTTTGCTACATTATTTCAGGTATTTATGTTTTCAAAATATAATGAGTAATATTTTATTTCGGCATCAAATTATCCCAAATAATTTGATAGATTGAGAGAATAATTGAGGCGTTTAAATTTAATTGCTTAAAATAATAATTGGTGACGAACAGTTGTTTAAAGTATGAGTAAAGACAACCGTGAAACTCTGTGAATATTCCATGAATACAAAACATTACAAGCCATCAGAAAGCATACTCCCCCATGGGTATTTCTCTGAAAGCTTTATAGAATAAGCCTTTAATAGATTTAGTTGCCCGGGGATATCTATAGTCATAGAATTAATGATTTAGGAACCCAAGCAACCTTAAATTAGTCTAATAATGCTAAGGTAAGAATGAAATGCCTTAATTTCCGTGCCTGTTGAGGTTGAAGAAAAATTCACCTATGTCACAGCCTACTATGAATGCGTGTTCCCAAATTCAATGCCCTTTTTTCGATGCTAAGTCTTCTGAGGGCGGATGCATACGATACAGTCATCCTACTCAATGTCATTTAACCTCGATGTTTGAATTTGACTCAGATGGTAAGTGGTTATTTACTTCCGCCGAAAGTGAATTCCAGGACATCCAAACTCTCAATAATCGTTTTATCAACAAAGACAAAGCTAGTCGAAAACAACTCCAGCAGTTAAGGAATAAGTCACCGAGAAGTTTAGAGTTACCAATTCCTCAGGCAATACCTCATCCCCGAACAGAAACACAGTTACAACTGGAAGGGTAAGTTATTTTTGAGCATTCATTAGTTGATGGTTGGTTAGAGCTGTTTTGGTCTCTCAACAGCTTGACTTTAGTCTTGCTTTGGGTGAAAAAATGAGTTTTTATTCTCAGGTTATTCTCACGTCAGTTATGGGAGAGCGACGTCTTCCTCTATACACTTAAAGCAGGAACACAAAAAACGGTGCTCCTGCTTTCCCTACTAAGATAGTTAGCAGACTTATTGACGGATTAGGCGCGTAAGTTAGCGCCGGAGAAATTTGGACGCAATTAGTACAGTTCTTCTTCTTGGTGAGTGATGATGGTGCAGTCAGATTTAGGATAAGCTACACAGGTCAAAATATATCCAGCTTCAATCTGATCGTCATCTAAGAAAGACTGGTCAGACTGATCGATTTCACCACTGACGAGTTTACCTGCACAGGTAGAACAGGCGCCAGCACGGCAGGAATAGGGTAAATCAATACCCTGCTCCTCCGCCACGTCGAGAATGTACTCGTCATCGGGTACTTCTATGGTACTATTCAAGCCTTCAGTTTCGTTCTTTAAGGTGACCTTGTAACTTGCCATTTGTGTTCCTCTCTGTTAGTTTGAAACAGCAGAATCAATTGTGCTGTAGTATACTGACCCAACTAGCATAAGCCGATGGGCGAACTTTTTCTGCTTCACTACTGATACTACGAAAAAAAGTTAAAAAGATTAAACGGGATTAGGAATGAAAGTGTTAATTGAATATTAAATTAGTTATTCTTATAGGTAAACTGACCGATTAATTTCCCGATATGTGCTGCTGATAGCCCCAGTCAATAGCCGTGTTGACAAAGGTTTACCAGGTTTCCTATGGAAGCTATGGACGGATTCAATCCTTGATTAATCAGTATTAGTTATATTTATAATTAAGTTCGATGATTTGTACTTAGACATGAACGACCCCGCCTACTGTAAGGACTTTGCTGGCGAATGTTACTGGCATAGCGCCAAAGGCAATAAAATCCTTAGCGGCTCTAACGTAGTTCGGTCATCCTAGGGCAGAATGTTAAATTCGCCAGCAGTATCCTGTGAGAGCGGGGAAGGTAGAAGCCCACAGGGAATCAGAGATTCCCCTGTGGGAGGATGTCACTCCACCCAGTTCTTGGCACGTTCAACGGCTTTTTGCCAACAGATAAAATTATCCTGGGCGGCTTTTTTGCCATCTCCCGGCTCAAAAGTCCGTTCGATGGGGGTTTGGGCAACTAGCGTATGGTAATCATCCCAGAAACCAACGGTTAACCCTGCACCAAATGCAGCACCTTGCGCCGTAGCATCGAGAACGGCGGGACGTTCCAGGGGAATGTTGAGGACATCGGCTTGAAACTGCATTAAGAAGTCATTCTGAGACGCACCACCGTCTACTTTCAGGAGTTTGATCGGGGTGTCGCCGTCTTTGTTCATCGCATCGACGACTTCTCTGACTTGATAGGCGATGGATTCCAATACCGCCCTTACCATGTGTTCCCGCTTAACACCGCCTGTAATGCCAAGGAATGCACCTCTGGCACTCATATCCCAGTGGGGGGCACCCAAACCACTGAGAGCGGGAACAAAATAGATTCCATTTGTATCTTCGACTTGACGCGCTAGGGGTTCCGTTTCGGCTGCAGAATTAATCAGTTGTAGACCATCTCGCAGCCACTGAATACAAGCCCCTGTGGTAAACATCGCACCTTCTAGGGCATAAGCGACATCTGCGCCACTGCCATTTGCCGCGTTTGTCCAGGCGACGGTGGAGAGAAGTCGGTTGCCCGATCGCGTCAGTTCTGTGCCAGTATGGGAAATCAAGAAGCAGCCTGTACCATAAGTACATTTGAGCATACCTGGGCGATCGCAACCGTGGGCAAATAAGGCGGCTTGTTGGTCGCCAAAAATCGCCATAATCGGAATTTGTCCCCCTAACAAACTCGGTTCAGTCTTACCAAAGAGTCCCATACTGGGCTGAATTTGGGGCAAAATCTGAGGGGGAATGCCAAATAAATCTAGGAGAGTGTGATCCCAATCCTGATTGGCGAGATTCATCAGCATGGTGCGGCTGGCATTACTGTGATCGGTAGCGTGGACTTTTCCCCCGGTGAGATTCCAGAGAATCCAGGTATCGATGGTTCCAGCTAATACGTTATCGAAATTCGTATCCGGTTTTTCTTGGCGCACCCAGTTGAGGAGCCATTCTAACTTTGTTGCCGAGAAATAGGCATCCAGAACTAATCCGGTGCGTTCTTGAATATCTACATCATGACCTTGTTGGCTTAACTCCCGACATCGGTTAGCTGTGCGCCGATCCTGCCAGACGATCGCATTATACAACGGTTCACCGGTGGTTTTATCCCAGAGTAAACAAGTTTCGCGCTGTACGGTTAAACCAATCGCCGCAATCTCTGAGGCTGACACCCCCTTATCCTTTAAAACTTTCTCTATACAGGCGCGAGTATCCCGCCAAATTTCTTGGGGGTCATGTTCTAACCAACCGGGTTTGGGGTAGTGTTGGCTAAATTCCTGATAAACTTGTCCCGCGATCGCACCCTGTTTGTCAAATAGAATCGCTCGGTTCCCCGTGGTACCGAGGTCAAGGGCGAGGACGTATTTAGCGTTAGTAGTCATCACAATTTTAAAAGCTTACAGCTAAACCCCTAATAGGGTTGAGTACAGATTTACCAGGTTATGCGATCGCTCGGCTACTCTCTGTAGTCTTTCTTTGCGTTAACAGCGGAAATCACAGATCAATTCAAGTCCTTGGATCGATTGACAAAATTTACAATCTGTACTAAAAGCCTAATAAGATTACCCAGCTTATAGCTCACCCATGTCACCCTAAGTCCTGAGAATGCCTAACCCCGCTTCCCGTTCAATATAATCGGCTAGATTAATAAAATCATCGCGGGGATAACAAATTCCGCCCACCAGTTTAAACGCTAACTCACTGCGAGCTTCTTCGGGATTTTCCAGTAAATGAATTCCCCAATAATACAGTTGATCACTAGAGCGAATACAAGCGTATTTTGGATCAATACAATGAAACTTATTGTCGAAGGCTTTGACCTCATTATACGTATTCAAAAACGTATCTCTGAGCAACCGCAATCGCCTCTTAGACCCCGGATATTTAAAATTATTTACCAGCACAAATAAGTGAGCTTGTTGATTGAGTTCTCGGATTTCTTTTACCGTATCTTTAATCACTTGACCATGTTTGTTCAGTCCCAAGGGATTTAAGGTAGTCGGAATAATACAATAGTCAAATTGACTCACCAGCTCTTTGGGGTTACGTTCTAAGGCAGGTGAGCAATCACAAACAACTACTTTACAATCCCGTGCTGCATCTTCATGCCACTCACGCCAATCATAGACAGCAATATAGGTACTCGCCCCAACCCCTCTAGGGCGGGGAACATCCACCCCATCTCCTAATAGCTTTTGCAGGTTTTGTTCCGGGTCTAAATCGACGAGCGCTACATTAAATCCTTCCAAAGCAAACGCGCCAGCTAAATGAGCCGCTACTGTCGTTTTGCCAACGCCACCTTTACAGGTAAAAACCCCAACATAAATTTTACCCGATTTCGGCGGTTCTGGCGGTGGTAATTCATCCTCATTAACCCAGAGAATTTGATTATCCGCCGTAATTCCACATTGAATTTTAGCATCTGAACCCCAGGAGCGAATTAAAGCATTCGCGGGCGCACCATAGCCTTTGGTGGTGATAAAAAAGCCACAGTTAAAGTTTTGACCTGCTTTCGATTCTAAAAACCCTAAAAATCTGAGGATTTGGGGTTTTTGGACATTACTAATCAACCATTTCAGATGAACCGCACCAACTTGACCCTCTTTGCTAACCACTAAATCATACTCCGGCGGCTTGGGGTCGGGAGTGGTGACTGTCCACCCCTCGTTTTGAAAAATAGTTGCTACATGTTGCTCAAACTGAGCAAAGTCTCTCATATAAGGCGGCTTTCGAGATGATGACATAACTACGATGAAGTAATAAGTAATAAGTAATAAATCAAAAAGGGGATGCCAGAGAGGATAAACCGTTGTTTTTACTTACACACATTTTGCCCAATAAGTCAACCCTTGTTTTTAAGCGACTCTCTGGACTATTGTAACTTTTATCACCAATTCGCCCCACGTTTCTGGCGATCGGGGAAGGGGTGATTGCGAAGACCCAACGCGCTGGTTAGTGGAACCTGGTTTGTCGGGGTTCTTTTCACTATTATCATTTGTTGTCACCTTGATGTTACTCGCGCCCGCCCCCATCTCCCTTGTCTCCCCCATCTGTGTGATCTCCGTGATCTCTAGTCTCTATAAAAAAGCGGTACTGTTTACAGTTTAAGCCCCTAGATGGATGCATTTGTTCTAAACGCCTCAACAGTGGATTCAATTTAATTCGCCAGAGGGATGTACGTTAATTAATTCTTCTGTAGATTGATAAGTGGAATACATATTGATGATTTTCGAGGACTTATTATGGATCAGACAAATCCTTCAGATCGCCAAGCCAAGACAAAAAAGCAAATTAAATCCGATACCTACGACAGAAACATCGTTCCGGCGGAAACAGCCGCCCGTAAAGAACGGGAAGGAGATAACTATAAGGCAAAGATTACGCAAGATAAGCAAAGCAATCCTGATAGTATCGACACCACTGAAGGTTATACCGTAGACAACGAAGGCTTGGTCAATAACTTTGCCATAGAACCCGAAATGTATGTCAACGAACCGGGCGACTTGCGCGAAAAAGAAGAACAAGAGACGGCTAAACGTCGCCAAGAACTTCAACAACTCGATGAAGAACGCGAAGGCGAGTTGACGATGGAAAAAGATGAGCGTGGTAGAGGACCCGGACTTATCTAAGATAGATATGCAAAACTGATTACCTTTTGATAATTGAATACCATTTGGTACAGAAGAGGGCAGTCAACCCTCTTTTTTTATGGAATTTATGTAAGTATTAAGTTTTGTAACTCATAGAGTTAAGCCCAGATACTAAGTAGTCGGACTAAATTAAAGTTGACGGTTGGGATTAGGAAAAAGGGAAAGCAGCCTCCCATTCCATCACTTATTGTGGCTTAATCTTTTATCATAAGGATATTAAAAGACATCGTATTTATCAATGAATGTTTGGCAAGCGGATTTTTACCGACGTCCTCTGCGAAATGAAACTGGACAAGTCTTGTGGGAATTATTGATTGGCGATACTATAGGCAACGTTATCTATAAATCATTCTGTCCTCAGCCAGAGGTAACCCCTGATTGGTTGCTGTCTCAGGTGCAAGTCGCGGCGGCTAAAACAGGGTTACCGGATGCTATTCAAGTCTTTCGCCCCCAGTCGTTCAATTTGTTCCAGGAGATTGGACAAGGATTGGGGATTAAGGTAGAAGCGACACGACGCACTCCAGCCTTAAAGCAGCGATTACAAGAAAGAGCGTTAGAGTATCAACAGCAAGAGAATTACACCGGGGAAGCGTACAACCCCCTTGGCTTGGACAAACCGCCACCTGTACCCTTACCCGAAAATCTCTGGGGCGATCGCTGGCGATTTGCTACTATTCCCGCAGGGGATATTGAGGAGGGGTTTGCCCAACGCCCGATTCCGATTTTACAGATGCCAAATGAACTCTTACCTTTCCATTTAGGTTTAGCCTCAACGGTAGCTATTCCTGGAGTTGTGATTGATGGGGGACGCCAGTCCATGCCATTGGCGCGTTGGCTGCAAAAGGTGCAACCTGTAACACTTAATTATATCCCAGGTGCACCGGATGGGTTAATTTTAGAGGCGGGGTTAGTAGAACGCTGGGTGATGGCAACATTTGAAGATGAAGAGGTTGCTGCGGCGGCGAGGTTGTATGAACAGCGTAAGCAACAGAGTCAGGGGTTGCATTTTTTATTGGTGCAACCGGATGATTCGGGAATGACGTATACCGGGTTTTGGTTATTGATGGCTGATTGATTTTGTCATTTGTCATTCGTTTATGTCATTTGTCATTGGTTATTAGGCATCTTTAATGTTGATGAAGGGCGGGTTTTGTTGAAAGATTATCCGTAGGTATCCAAATTAAATGGCTAAACCCGCCCCTACAGTTACTTTTCATTCTTCGACCCACCCTACTTATCCGATTCATTCTGTTTACGCTCTTTGAGAAAGTAGGTAATCATTTATCCCTTACCTTTAACATGAATTGAACCGCGTTCTTGAAAAACGTATTTATTTTTTAAGTGTTCATACGTGGCATCGGAAACCTGAATATAACCAGGAATACCAGTTCAAACAGAAAGTGATACCTTGATCTGACCCCTCCCTAACCCTCTCCTTGCCAAGGGGAGGGAACAATACTGAGAAATTCTTTAACTAATTGTTGGAGGTGGCTTGGTTCATGAGTTGCCATTACACAAATGCGAATCCGACTGGTGGGAACGGTGGGAGGACGAATTGCTGGGACAAAAATACCTGCTGTTTTTAGCTGTTGTGCCGTGGTGAGAACATCTTTGGCGCTGGGAAATTGAAGGCAGAGAATAGGAGATTCAGACGGCAATAATTTGAGATGGGGTAATGTTTGGGTAATTAAAGATTGGAGCATTTCTACATTTTGCCAGAGTTTAGCGCGACGTTGGGGTTCTTTGTTGATAATTTCAATCGCGGTTAAAGCGGCGGCGGTATCAGCCGGAGATAATCCAGTGGTATAAATCCAGCTAGGGGCGCGATTTCTCAAGAAATCAATTAAAGTCGCTGAACCTGCAACATATCCCCCTAAACTTCCTAACGCTTTACTCAGGGTTCCCATTTGAATCAAGGGTTGTCCAGTACAGCTAAAATGTTCTACACAGCCTGCACCTGTAGTCCCTAAAACACCAGTAGCGTGGGCTTCATCTACCAATACCATGCAGCTAAATTGATCAGCAAGTGATAAAATTTCAGGTAAAGGACACAGATCCCCATCCATACTAAAAACGCTATCGGTGGTGATGAGACAACGGCGGTAATTTTGCCGATGGTGAACCAGTTGACGCTGTAAGTCTTCTATATCAACATGAGCGTAGTCGATAACCGTTGCACCACTTAAAATTGCCCCATTTTTTAGGCTAGAATGATTATACTGATCTGCCAGAATCAAATCACGCTTTCCGATTAAAGCCGCGATCGCACCCAAATTAGCCAAATAGCCAGAACTAAACACCAGTGCGTCTTCAGTTTGTTTCAGGGATGCGATCGCACATTCCAATTCTCGATGCAATTCCCGATGTCCACTGAGTAACCGAGAACCCGTACTACCTGTACCATAATCCTTTGTCGCCCTAATCGCCGCTTCAATTAAGCGATCATCCCCCGCCAATCCCAGATAATCATTACTGGCAAAATTAATCACCTCTCGCCCTGCCAATTTTACCACCGCACCCGGACGACTTTGCAGCGTTTGGACTGAACGATACCAGTTAGCTTTGTGGATAGTTACAAGAGAATCTTCTAACCAAACATAAGGGTTAGTTCTCATATTGTCTCCCCCTTATTTCTTCCCCAAAATTTCTTTGCCAAATCCGCCAACTCCCTCTGCGCCCTCTGCGTTAACCTCTGCGCTCCTCTGCGTTAAAAAAATATAATTTCTATGCTCACCAATTTCTTTATTTATCAATATCTCCAGTTTTATCTTTTTGTTCTTCCGCCTTAGAAATACCCTCAACCAAACTGTCAGATTAAGTGTACCACCGCGAGTCCTCAATCTGTCGCTGGTTCCATGATTTGGGTGAGCGTCGTGAAAAGGCGATCACAACTCGGTGCAGCTTGACGGACTTTTGCCACATCTAACCGTTCGAGAATTTGTGCCGCATGACGTGTTTTATGATACTCTTTCTTTAGAGTCTTAGAGGCTGCAATTCAATTTCTTCACCTTCACTACCATAGGATAGTAAGTTTTTGAGTCGCAGGGTGCGAATTAATCGTTTGCCTTCCATATTGTCCGCCTCGGTCACGTCTTTATTATTTTAGAGTAATCCAGCCGTTGAACGATTTTGATCCGGATGAGTAGCCAGTCACCTCGAATCCTAAGTGAGGAACATCTACCTGAGGCAATCAGCTCTCGACTATGAATCGTATTCAACCGTATTTTATCCCCGCGATCGCAGGAATTATTATTGCTGGTTTCAGTAGCTGGGGTTGGCTAGCCGCAAATGGTAAGGGAACTCCTAACAATCTTGTCGAAAATTCCTCTGAGTCATCATCTCTCACTACGGCAAATCCTGACTCAACCGCCTCCCTTATCGCTCAACCGGATTCCTCTGTCATCCCTGAAGTGAATCCAGTCTCGACTCCCCAACCCGCTGATGCTGTCAAAACCATAACTCTTAATATTTATCGAACTGACAGCCAATGTGAAACCCTTATCCCTGAACCCGTTGCTGTTGCAGCAGAAACCCCAGTAACAGCGTCCGTGGGAAACGTTATCGCCCAAGTTAGTTCGGGTGACTTGGATTTAACGGGTTATCGCGTTAACCTCAATAACGGTATTGCTACTATCGATTTGCGCTTATCTCCGGATTCCCAACGTCAATTTATCTCCCTCTCGATGTGCGAACAATTGGCATTATTTGGTAGTATCCGCAAAACCTTGTTAGAAAACCCCAGACTCAATATTAAAGACGTTCGCTTTACAGACCAAGGAAGAGATATTGTACTTTAATTGTCATTCGTTATTTGTCATTTGTTTGCTCCCTCTGCTAAGAGACGCGCCATGGCGCGTCTCTACATGCTTCCCCATCCCTCATCCCTCATCCTGAGCCAACTCGCTACAATCTAGAAGAATATCAGCTTAAGATTACCGTAATTTGCATGATTCCTACAGTTATCGAACAATCGGGTCGCGGTGAACGCGCCTTTGACATCTACTCTCGTCTGCTGCGGGAACGTATCGTTTTTCTCGGACAACAGGTTGATTCAGATTTAGCTAACCTAATTGTGGCTCAACTGTTGTTCTTAGAAGCCGATGACCCCGAAAAAGACATTTACCTCTATATCAACTCCCCTGGTGGTTCTGTAACCGCAGGAATGGGGATTTACGATACCATGAATCAAATCCGTCCCGATGTCTGCACCATCTGTGTGGGTTTGGCGGCGAGTATGGGTGCGTTTCTCCTGAGTGCTGGGGCGCAGGGTAAGCGGATGAGCTTACCCCATTCCAGAATTATGATTCACCAGCCCTTAGGCGGCGCTCAAGGACAGGCGAGTGATATTGAAATTCAGGCAAAAGAAATCCTGTATCACAAACAACGGCTCAACCACCTTTTGGCTGAACATACGGGTCAACCCCTTGACCGAATTGCTGAAGATACAGAACGTGACTTCTTTATGTCAGCCGAGGAAGCCAAGGAGTACCGCTTAATCGATCAAGTGATTGATCGGCGTCCTTCTGCAACCAAAACTCCAGTTAAGGTGGGCTAGGCAATTTAATCTTGGCAAGAGTGAAACCCGTCCCTACACATCAGTCTGGGCGGGTTTTGCACAAACGTTATCATCAACAGCAAGACGAAAGTGACTAAACCCGCCCCTACTTTCCTCAAATCTGATTAGTCGGGTGTCGGTTCTAATTCGAGATGATGCAAGAAGTCGAGTAACTCTTCATCGGTTAACAACTGACGCGATCGCTTACCATAGGTTTCGATGAGGTAATCCCGTCCCTGTTGATTTGTCCAACCCAGCCGTTTGAGTTCCACATTGGTTCGGGCAATAATTTCGGAAAAGTCAATGGGTGTTTCGGATTTGGGTTGATTGTCACTATCGGGTTCAGCTTCCTTTTGTGCAGGTGTATGAGATGGGGGTGGTGTTAATTCTGGCTCAAACAAAGACTGAGTGACTCCCACTGGGGTGGGTGTTTCTTCCTTAAACATGGGTGTCTGTGATGCTGATACTTCCTCCGTTAAGGAAAGCGGCTCAACTGTATCAGGAAGCGTTACTGTCGGTTCAGGTGTTTGGCTAGATTTTGTCTCAGTTAAGGGGGGTGGCTCAACCGTCTCTGGGAGGGTTTCCTTCGGTTCAGGGGTTTGAGTGGATTTTTCCGATATGGGGTGAGTCTCTATTGGACTAGCACTTGGATTGTCTTCAACCTCAGGTGTTGATTCCAGACTTTCTGAGGAAAAAGCGGGAGGTGAGTTGGGAATTGACTCAGGGGATGAGGGAACTTCAGCCGCCGCTACTGAAGTTTGGGGATGGCTAAGGGGTGGGGACGTTTCGGCGTCTGTATTACTCTCGTGATCAATCGCTAAAACGGTTATTGCTCGAAGTCTTGCTTGGTCTTCTGCTAATTCTACCCTTTGAGCAGCAGCTAGACCGGTTGAGCGGGTTACGCCATCAATTTCCACGCTGACACGCACGATATACTGACCGTGATCGATGGCTAAAAGCTCACTAATCAGGTTCCCTTGAGGATAACAAACTCGGAATTTATTCAACATATACTCCATAAAACTTTACTCAACGCGGTACATTGACACGGTATATTTCGGACTGTCCGGATAGACAACGACAGTATTGTTGGTACGGTGAGGGCGTGTCGATCCAAATATGTAACATAACGTTACATCAATGACTCAGGACAGTCCTGTGGCTTTTGAAACGACCCGGAACAAGAATGGGCAAGTATAAGCCACCCTTTGGTGAACGGGCATTTAGTACAAATTTACCAATTATTTCCCACCTGTTGAACTTCGGCATAACAACCGACGTTTAAAGGCATAACTTTTGATGCTTGACTTCCAAGGTAGGGGTACGAGAATCTACAATAATGACATACTGTCCCAAGTGAGCTGTAACTCACGGACTCTTGCCGCAACGCGACGCCAGCGAGCGAACAGCGGCAATTATCCGAAACAGGTCGTGGGTTAACGTGTGTCCGTAAACCTGAACTGGATAGCTCAAGCCCTATCCGCTCGCGATCGCGTCCCTGAAGAGACGGTTGTATTCTGACAGATCCTATTCTATTTCTATGACTGCTCCGTCAGATGAGGCGCGATCGTTCTCGAAAAGGAAAATAGCTCTTCTGGCAAGAGATGCCATTACCGTTGCCATAGCGATCTTGATCGGTAAGCATTCTGGCATCAAATCCACGGGATTCTCTCAGCCCTTCTTTTATGAGTGATTTGAGCGTCAGTTTCAGTCAGAGAACACGGATATAGGTCAATGGGAGCAACTGGAAAGCACCGTTACCCATTGACTCTCCACGTTTGGAGTAAACTCCCCCACACTAACGCTACGGGTAGCGTATTGCCATTAGGCAAATTCAAGTAAACGCCGAATCAAAGAAAAAAAAGGATTGTTGGATGGAATTTTCAATCGCTACATTACTCTCCAATTTTACCGATGACAAGTCAGTCGCCCCAAAAGTTTTGGAAAAGAAACTGGGGTGTCAGGACGACGAAAATATGCAAAAACTCCAGATTGCTCTGGATGTGCTGGAGAAAGTTGGCATTTTGGAAAAAGAACGGGGTCGGTATCGACGAGTCTATGAAGAGGATGTGGTCGAAGCCAAACTGCGCTGTTCGAGTAAAGGATTTTGCTTTGCCATTCAAGATGTTGAAGGCGCCGATGATATTTACATTCAAAAGAATCATCTGAGTAGCGCTTGGAATGGCGATCGCGTTTTGGTCAAAGTTACCAAAGAAGGAAGTCGTCGCCGTTCTCCAGAAGGACAGGTACGGTTGATTCTCGAGCGAGTGAATCCCTCGGTACTTGCACGAGTCAGACAGGCTGAAGATGGCACTTATCACGCTGTCCCCCTGGATGATCGCCTACTATTTGAACTAGATCTGCGACCCAACAGCGCCCCTCTGGAGGAGGCGGTCGATCATCTAGTTCATGTGCAAGTTCTGCGCTATCCCCTCGGACAAAACCCACCCCTGGGCAAAGTGGCTCGCGTTTTGGGAAGTGATGCCGAAGACGCCGCCGATACGGATATAGTTTGTTGTAAACACGATCTGCGCCGCCAATTTCCCAATCCAGTGTTAAAGGCTGTCGAAGGGTTACCCGACTCACTCCGCAAGACTGATTTGAAAAATCGCCTGGATCTGCGGAATCGGCTGACAATGACGATAGAAGACAAATCAGACTCCCTAGATAGCGCCATTGTCGAAAATGCCTTTACTCTAGAAAAAACCAAGACCGGAAATTGGCAGGTGGGCATCCATATTGCAGATGTAGCCCATTGGATACCCCTAGACTCACCCCTCGATAGAGAGGCGCGAAAGCGAGGAACTGCAGTGTATTTGGGAGATACGGTTCTACCCATACTCCCGGAAAAACTCCTGTCTCAGGTGTCCCTCGTACCCGGTGAAGATCGCTTAACCCTTTCAATGCTGTTAACTTTAACTGAATCCGGACAACTCGTAGAATTTGAAATTCAACCCAGTGTTATCCAAGTAGATCACCAGCTCAGTTATGAACAAGCACAGGCTTTATTGGGAGGACATGAACAAAGCCAACCCGAACTCGCACCGATTGTAGAAAAGCTCAAGGAACTCTTCTTTAGCTTGTCTCCAGCACTCAGAGCCGTGCGACAGCAACGAGGCGCCTTTGAATTGAATGGAACATTGCCAAAAGAAGCCATTGCTCGACCCCTTCCCCACAGCAAAGATGAAGGACGACACGGTGCAATAATGGTTTCGGCGTCTATGCCGTTGCGATCACTCCTGACAGAACTGATGGTACTGGCAAATAAAGTGGTAGCATCCCATTTGCACGCCTTATCCTTGCCAGGAATTTACTGTGTCCATCCGACTCCCGATTTAGAACGGCTGGAAGATTTGCTCAAGTTAGCGAGTAATCTAGGACTCGATGTCGAGCAATCCTTGGAGGAAGATGTGACGTCCCAAGATTATCAGCGCTTGACCCAAATTTTGGCGAAATCAACGGCGGCTAAAGTCCTGAATCACTTACTTCAGGGAACCTTAAAACCGATTGGTTATAGTTCTAAACCTGGATGGCACTTTGGTTTAGCTGATGATACCAGCTATTGCCACGCTGTCTCTCCCGTATGGCGCTATGGGGATTTATTTGTCCAGCGAGTCTTAGAGTACACCTTCTTAGAAGGACGCGATCGCCGTACCACTCGGTCTAAAGATCGGGTCAATCTTCACCATAGTAGCGCCCATGGCAATATTAACTGGAATGTTTTACCCCCTGACATTCAACAAGAGTTGGAAAGTCAATTAAGCACCTTGGTTCCCCATCTCAATGACCGGGAAAAGCTAACCGAAGATGCGGAAATTGATTTAGAGGGCTTGAAAAAAGCCGAGCAGATGAAAGAACGCACCGGTCATGTATTCAGTGGTTTAATTACAGGAGTGCAATCCTATGGATTCTTTGTCGAAATTGAAGATTTGTTGGTGGAAGGATTGGTTCATGTCAGTTCCCTGAAAGATGACTGGTATGAATATCGCTCTCGTCATGCTTGTTTAGTCGGTCGGAAAAACCGCACAGCTTATCGATTGGGCGATCATGTAGAAGTTCAAGTCAAGAGCGTGGATTATTACCGTCAACAAATTGACTTGGTAACTGTTAGTGGCGGTAGCGTGGCGAGTAATGAAGATTTAGAGGATTAAATTTCTGGTCATTGGTCATTGGTTATTTTAACCTGACAAAAAGGACTAATGACAAAGGACAAAGGAGAAAGGACTAATGACCAATGACTAACTGGTATACTCTCAATCTTGTCGATGTTCTCAAACAGCTTAATACCGATGCCACCATCGGGTTAAGTCACAAAGAGGCTCGTCAACGTCAGGACATCTACGGACTCAATGAGTTAAACGATCGCCCCCTAGAAAGCCCCTGGAAAATCTTGTGGGAGCAGTTTACCGCCACCGTGGTGGTGGTGCTGATTGTGGCGGCTGTGATTTCGGCTCTGTTGGGTGAATATAAGGATGCGATCGCGATCTTCGCAATTGTGGTATTTAATGCCATCCTCGGCTTTCGCCAAGAATACCAAGCCGAACGCGCGATCGCAGCACTGAAAAAGCTGGCGGTTCCGACGGTGAAAGTGCGTCGCGATGGCATCCTCGAACAACTGTCCGCCCGTGAACTGGTGCCGGGGGATATCGTTATCCTAGAATCTGGCAACTTAGTCCCGGCTGACTGTCGGTTGCTCGAAAGCAGCAATCTCCGCACCTCAGAAGCTTCACTCACCGGGGAATCTGAACCCATTGATAAAATTTCCCAGCAGATTGCCACAGCTAATCTGCCTTTAGCAGAGCGACAAAACATGGCGTACATGGGTACAGTGATTAGTTATGGGCGGGCATTAGCCGTGGTGACGGAAACAGGCATGAAGACAGAACTCGGTCAGATTGCCAAAGCGATTCAGGGGATAGAACGGGAAGCAACCCCCCTCCAGCAACGGTTAGACCAATTAGGATGGATATTAGCGATCGCGATTTTAATCTTAGTCCTGGTTATTTTTGGTTTGGGGCTACTCCAGGGCGAATCGGTTCGCTTAATGTTCCTCATGGCAGTCAGTTTAGCCGTTGCCGCGATTCCCGAAGGATTACCCGCCGTCGTCACCATCGCCTTAGCATTGGGCGCTCAACGGATGCTGACACAGCGAGCTTTGATTCGTAAATTACCCGCCGTAGAAACCTTGGGTTCGGTAACAACGATTTGTTCGGACAAAACCGGTACCCTCACCCAGAATCGGATGACAGTTACTCATCTGGATCTGATTGGGCATCAAATTGAGTTGGGGATGCCAGAACTTGAGGAGTTAATGATGCCCTCACAGAAGGATGAACAGTCTAAGCTGTTAAAAGAGGAACCCGCCACCGCCTTACTACTCACGGCGGCGACTCTGTGTAATGATGCGATCGCGGAGTTCCATCTGGAGCAATCCAACCCCATCCAAGTTCTCGGTGATCCCACAGAAACCGCTCTGATTGTCGCCGCCACCCGTTTTGGTTTATGGAAAACGGATATAGACTATGCTTTTGAACGGATAACCGAGGTTCCCTTTGACGCTGAACGCAAGCGCATGACTACGGTTCACGAACTCCCAACTACCACAGACAAACGTCCCGATGACCTAAGTTGGCTTAAGCCTTGGGAATTACTCTTTAATCAGGCGCCCTATATTGCCTTTACCAAAGGTGCCGTTGATAGTCTCTTAGATATTTCCACTCAGGTTTGGTTCGATGATCAGATTACCCGATTAAACGATAGTTGGTATGAAAAAATTTCTCATGCCAATAACCAACTTGCGGAAAATGGAATCCGTGTTCTTGGTATCGCGGTTCGTCCCATAGAATCTCACCTCCTCGCCACACTTCCCCTAGAACGACACGAAGATGTTTTAGAGAAAGACCTGATTTTTATCGGCATGATTGGTATGATCGATCCGCCGCGCCCGGAAGTCAAACAGGCGGTTCTGACTTGTCAGAAAGCCGGAATTCGCCCCATGATGATAACCGGAGATCACCCCCTAACCGCTCGCTATATTGCCTCAGAAGTGGGTATTTCTACCAACGGTTTAATGTTAACGGGTCAGGATATGGCAAAACTGTCAGTATCAGACTTAAGTGAAAGGGTTGATGAGGTGTCTGTTTATGCCAGAGTTTCGCCCCAGAACAAATTAGATATTGTTCAGGCGCTGCAAAACCGGGGACATATTGTGGCAATGACAGGGGATGGCATCAACGATGCACCCGCTTTAAAAAAAGCCGAGATTGGCGTAGCAATGGGGTTAACGGGTACAGATGTGGCGAAAGAAGCGGCAGATATGGTGCTGCTCGATGATAACTTTGCCACGATTGTAGCAGCGACTCAAGAAGGACGAGTTATTTACGATAACGTCCGTAAGTTTATTAAATATACATTAACCGGGAATTGTGGGGAACTGTGGGTGATTATATTAGCACCATTTTTAGGGATGCCTTTACCATTGCTTCCTTTACAAATTCTCTGGATTAATTTATTGGCTGATGGATTGTTAGCATTGGCATTAGGCGTCGAACCGGCGGAGCCGAATATCATGTCCCGTCCGCCTCATAATCCCCAAGAGAGTGTCTTTAGTCGGGGAGTGGGTCGAGATATTGTTTGGATTGGGTTACTTCTGGGACTTGTCTTATTAGTAGTTGATTATCACTATTGGTTTACGGGTCAAGCGGCTTGGCAGACGATGGTATTTAGTATATTGACGTTTTCCCGCATCGGTTTAGCTCAAAGCATGAGATCTGAGCGAGAATCCATATTTACCTTAAATTTACTCTCGAATAAGCCATTATTAGGCGCGGTTGTTTTAACCTTTCTATTACAACTTGCGGTGGTGTATGTCCCATTATTACAGGATATTTTTAATACGACAGGGTTATCACTTTCTGATTTAGGCATTAGTCTCGCCATGAGTACAATTGTGATTTGGGCAATGGAATTGGATAAAGGGCTACGTCGATACAAAAAAGCTAAGCTAAATTATGAATTATGAATTCCCTGTTGCCACCATAGTGAGAGTAGCAGCAAATAGGGTGATGAGTAGGATTTGGATATCCATCAGTCATTCGTCATTAGTCATTTGTCCATGGTTATGTATAATTTGATGAACATCCGCTACAGTAGTTACCTATGCCAGGTAATCCGTAAATCGTAGGGGCGGGTTTGACTCCTAACTGATGCAACTCACTATTTAATTCGCTAAACCCGCCCTGATCGCATCCCAGACGAATCGCATCCCAGACGAGAACAGATTTATGATGTTGGTAGGATGCCCTGAGTAGGCATGATTGTTTGGCACGATTGGGGTGGAGAGGGGGCGGGTTTAGATACGTTAATTCCTACAACCGTTACGTTTTTAGTGAAACCCGCCCCTACAGATTTAATTATCGATAAGCAGATTTTATTTAATTAATCAGGTTTTGGAATTCTCCAGCTTTTGGGACATCTGCTTTCATTTTCAGTTTACCTAACCCGATCACATTCACACTAACTTCTAAAGATACATTTTCCGTAGGAATATCTTTTTCAATAACCCGTTTGCTAGCAATTTGCATCACATTTACAGCCCGATCAACCGCCGCAGTAATCGCATCCTCAGACAACTCTGCCGCTTTATCTTGAGTAACATTGGCAACCTTCTCTTTGACCTGTTGTCCTTTTTCTTCTAGTGTATGAGTGACTTGATCCACTACATTTTTCCCTTTCTCTTGAAGGTTTTGCAAATCCATACCTATCTCTTTAGCTTGGTAAAACGATTGAGTCTAGTGTAAGGATTGTACTTCTGTTCCACCTCATCCCAGAGTTAGATTATCTGTCATGCTATAACCCAGACGCGCCATGGCACGTCTCTACAGTCTAGAAATACGGGTCTTCCGTAGTTAGTGTGCTAAATTGTTAGTTGTATTTGCCGGAATATTGGACAGCAATAGCTTTAACCATTTTCATCCGGATTTCAAGAGAGTTTTGATGCGATTAAAAGCTACAGTTCTTTTCTGGTAAGCTTCATGACTCATTGAAGCTAATAGTTTAGCACAGTAAGTCCGGAAGACCCGTATTTCTGACACTAAAAAGTTATGATTCCTTATAAAAATAGGATTGCTCAACAAAAAAAGGGACTCAATTGTCCCCTGATTCTTAAACAGTGCGGAAATCCTCAAACTACATCGAATCGGTCAACTGTGATTGAGTCACCCAAGTCCCATGAAACCCATAAGGAACACGTTGAGGCATCAAAACCCGCGCTATCGGTTCAGCCGTCAAGTCTTGAGCATTCAACACCATCAGTTCAGAGGTGTCTGAATTATGATCATGGACAAACGTGATTAGCCAGCCATCATCTTCAGCCGTGCCATTCGGACGCGGCGCAAATACCGCCTCACCGCCATAACATTTTGCCCCATAGTTGTGAACTTGAGACGTGCCATTACTAAAGTCGTATTTAATCACGCCCTCAAACAATGGCATCGGATTATCTGCCATCTTTGCCGTGTAACCATAGCGCATTTTGCGTCCGATTCGCTGTTCATTGATGCGGGGGAAATCCGAGATGCGCTCATCTAATGGCTCTTCTTGCACTTTGCCTGTGCGAAGATTAAACCGCCACTGATACAGCCGAGCTTTATCAGTCCCAGCTTCAGGCGTAGCCTCTTCAGAGGTTAACACTGTCGTCGAATTCATGCGACAGGCAATCAGCACCACCTCATCCCCTTCCTGATAGGCATTCAGGGTATGGAAAACAAAGCAGGGCAGACTCTCAAACCAACGGATACTGCTATTATCACCATGACGGGGAACAATACCAAACCGACTGGGACGTTCAGGTTTAAACTGAAGCATTGGTTCTCCCTGGGGGTTAAACACCATCGGCAGATCCATAAACAAAGTGTAATCTTGGGTAATGGCAAAATCATGCATCATGACCGGTTCTGGCAAGTCAATTGGCACAGTACGCAACAATTCACCTGATGCCGACACAATGCTGTATATTAAGAAGGGTGGCTGCATGGGTGAGTAGCCAAAAAACATCATTTCGCCAGTGACTGGATCAATTTTGGGATGCGCCGTAAATGGAGACGCTAACTTGCCGTCGTAGGTATAAGCACCAATCGTCTCTAACTCCGGAAGCTTAATCGCGTAGGGTTCCCCACCTTCCCACAGCGCCAGAAAATGACCAGCGTGCCAGATAACAGACGTATTCGCAACATTTTTAACCGAGGGTGGGGAGTTCTCGTCCTTAGGCGGTTCCATTAACCCTGTCCAGATAGCATGACCCGCTTCTCGCTCTTTCTCAAACCCTGGAGTCCGGACATAGCGATCGCGGTAAGATGCTGTACCATTACTAATGTGCACCCCATGTAACATCCCATCGCCATCAAACCAGTGATATTGACCGATAGGCGAAAACTGAGGATTCGGACCATTGCGAACAAACATCCCGGATAAATCCGCAGGAAGTTCACCAATGACGGTTAGTTCATCCGCCGTGATTTCGTCCTGTACTGGGGCAAAATTCCCCGCTAAAAACGGATTGACGGCTGTTGTATTCATCTTGTTCACTGAAGTTGTTACCTACAATTTGGGGAAAAAATTCCCACTATCCTCTATTGTGTCTTGCCGAGACAGAGTCAAGACAGCTGCTGAAGCACCCTAATCCTCAACCTTTTGCTTCAGTACGACTAAGGTAATATCATCAAATGCAGTTCGGCAAAGAGCAATTCCACGTCCACAGAATCGCAAACCTGATCAAATACAAATATGATGAACCTGGAAAGTCAAGCCTTTAGCGCCAACGGGATGATTCCTTCCCAGTACACCTGTGATGGAGAGGAGATTTCTCCCGAACTCCACTGGGATGCACCCCCCATAGGAACCCAGAGCCTTGCTTTAATCGCACATTGGGATTAGACGCAGGTGCAACCAAAGCGCAGATTCAAGCCGCGATGAGTGGTCATATTCTGGCAAATGGGGAACTGATTGGACGTTACTCGCGAGCTTAATTGGGTTAAAGTTAGGGGTTTTCTCTGTTACAATCCTCTTTGTTCAAAACTTCTGCTCTTAAAACTGGCACCGCAACCCTACCACTTGCCCCTTGAGGATGTCCTGATGTCTAGCTCTGGTTGGCGTAAACCAAAACCATTACACTCAATAGCGACGAGAAGATTAGCTGTGTCCAAGCCGACTTTATTTCTGGTGAGTAGCCTATTCCTCACCGGCGTGACGATAACCTTAACCCCTGTAGCTCAAGCGAGTCAACCCCAGCTAGTGAGCCAGCTACAGCCGGAACAACAGCAGCTGCGTGAATTACTCCGCCAAGCGCGAGACTTGGTGGATGCAGGGAATTATCCCCAGGCGATCGCAACCTATCAACAAGCGGCTAATCTAGATCAAGACAATGCCAGGATTTTCTCCGGAATCGGTTATCTCCAGGCGCGTCAGGGAAACTTCCGAGAAGCGGCGAGAGCCTATCAACAGGCAATTGCCCTTGAACCCAATAATGCAGAATTTCAGTATGCTCTCGGCTACAGTTTAGCCAATGCCGGAGAGAATGCGGGAGCCGAACAGGCGTATCGTCAAGCACTGAGACTTGAAAGCAACCATATTAATTCCTATTGGGGATTGGGGGTTGTCCTCCTGCGTCAAAAAGATTATGACGGAGCTATCCAAGTTTACCGCCAAGTCATCAGTCTTCAACCCAAGAATGCTCAAGCTCACCAGTTGCTGGGTAGGGTTTTTCTCCAGCAGGGGCGTGCCCAAGAGGCGATTCAGGCACTCCAACAAGCCGAAACCTTATCACCTCTGGATAGTAATATTCAGCTTACATTGGGAATGGCTTGGTTAAGTCAGGGCGATATCGACACCGCACTGAAGGTTTTTGACCGCGCGGCAAAATTAGAACCCAATAATAGTCAAGTTTATCTGCAAATTGGCAAAATTCTCCAAGCTCAAGAAAATTTCGCCGGTGCATTGAAAGCCTTTCAACGAGCTGTGGCGGTGCAATCGGATTTAGTTGAAGCTCAAGCCGCTATTGGTGAGATTTTACTCACTGAGGAAAATTACTTAGAAGCCATTGTTGCCTATCGGCGCTTAATTGAAATTGCCCCCCAAGACGCCCAAGCCTATTACAATTTAGGACTAGCCTTAAAAGGACGGGAGCGCATTGCTGAAGCGATTACTTCTGTGGAAAAAGCGCGTGATCTCTTCCGTCGTCAGGACAATCGCGATGGCGTCAAGCAAGCTGAATCTTTGCTACAGGATTTAAAGAAAGCGCGACGTTAAACTGGGTTCGTAGTCGGGGATGCGAGCCTTTCATTCTGTTAAGCTTCCTGCGTCAACCCATATGTAGAGACGTGCCATGGCACGTCTGGGAGCAGGGGAATGCTCTTGCTGATTGCTCTTTCTTTTACTCTTCCTAACCTTTTAATTCATCATTTTTTAACATATATTCAATTTAAATTCATATTTATTCAGATTTTACAAATCTATAATATTTGCTGAATATTCTGTGAAATCATTCCATTCCTATAGACAAGGCAATCACAGATTCAGTAAATTATAAAAATATAAGGGATTACTAATTTTTTAGTTATTCAACCCGAGTACCCTGAGTTTTATAATCCTATCACCCCTCTATTGAACATGAAACAACTGCCTTTACATCTCCTAAGTCACAGCTTACTTGCTACCAGTTTTACACTCATATCCTGTTTTATTTCAACTAACGCGGTACAAGCTTCAGTTATTTCCTTGGATAACACCAGCACATCAACACATACGCTTACTACTGACGCTGTTGTTCAAGTCAACGAAGCAAATAGAAGAATACTTATTAGTACAATGCCTCATATTCCTGAGCATAGTCTGGATCATGATGATGGTTCTGCGTCCCAACCAACTATGCTAATAAGTTTTGCTTTGATAGTTGGTTCTATCGCCGCCACAGCCGCACGTTATCGGCAGTCTTGCTAAATATTGAGTATGAATCGGTTGGCTGATTGGGGTTGGAAGTTAAATGATACTTCTAACCCCTTTTTTTCGTTGTTGTGAATTATATAGCGTTTCACATATTGATACTTGGCTTGAATTGCCATGTCTAGTTAAGCGTAGGTATTTTTAGAGTCTGAAAGGATTAGCTGAGGAGAGATAGGATGTCTTCGTTCCTCCCGTTTATCAGGACTTCATAAATCAAGGCATTTTGCTGAAATTTATGTAAAATTAGATACTTTTTATAGACAACATACGAAAACATTCAGTAACGTAGTAAATAAGAAGAGGGTGCTGATTCTTCTGCCATTCTAAAAAAGTCTCATAAGTTTTCTACTCCTACAAGCAAAGCACAAAAATATGACAACTTTCACCTCTCGTTTACTGGGTTCCAGCTTACTCGCTACAAGCATTGCTCTCGCTTCCTCTTTGGTTTCAGCCAACGCCGCACAAGCCTTAACCATTAACTTTGATAGCACCAGTACTTCAACCAATACTCCAGCGACAGGCGCTTCGGCTCAGGTAGATTTTAATTTCGTTGATGTAGCAGATGGTGTTCAACTTGATTTAAGGTTACTCAATACCACAAATCAACTGGCTACTTCATTTGGGCTAGGAGCGACTGACTCGGAATTTGTAGCATTTGGATTCGATTTACCCGATTTTATTTCATCCTACACTTACGATAGTCTGAGCAGTCCCTTTACCAGGCTTTTCGCCGATGCTGAAATTAATGGTGCTGGCGGTAAAAATGTCTTTGACATTGGCATTCGTGTTGCTGGCTCAGGAACGTTTAGTGGTGGACAAACAGCCGCCGGACTCAATTCAGGTGAGTCTGCACAAGTCAGCTTTTTCCTGAATACAAATGATAATGCACAAGCGGTTGAACAAGGGTTTGCGAATTTATTTAATGGTCAAGAATTCCGTGCTGTCGCTCGCTTCCAATCAGTCGATGGGCTAGGGTTTAGTGGCGCTTCTGACAAGTTACTAGTTAGCACTATTTCTAACAGTGATCCTGGTGATGATGGCGAAGTTTCGGTTCCTGAACCAGGTACGCTGGCAGGTTTAGCCTTGATAGGTGGTTCCTTAGCCGCAGCGCGTCGCCGCAAGTCTTGCTAACTATTCAATTGTTAATTGGCTGGTTGACGGGGGTTAGAAGTTGAGCCATACTTCTGACCCCTTTTTTTAGGGCGCACCGATGTCATTGGTGTCAACTTAAGCGCTAAAAGGTTTGTAGAGACGTGCCATGGCACGTCTGGGAGCAATGTAGAGACGTAGCATGCTACGTCTCTTAGCTGGGGGAGCTGGGGAAGGTTCAGTCTAGAGTTAATATTTTTCCATTGGTAGGATCTAGAAGTCTTGACCTCTGCTGATAAAGCTTTTTGAGGATACTAACATCACCCATACAATAATCAATCACTTGTCCTCGTTTCCCGCGTTGCCAAAGTTCTGGTGCTAACTCTCCTTTCCCTGATTTTCCATACCCCAGATTAACTCTGGCTAGTTGCTCTAAACTGTAACCCCCACGAGTTTTACCTTTAATATAATTAGGCGGCATTCCGGCGGCGACACGGACATGGCACAATAGGTCGTATGTCGTCTTGACGTGTAATCCATTGGCGGCACAAAGTTGATCATCAAAGGCGATAGAATTAAAGCCGATAATTTCTTCGGCTTGATTGATTAGTGCTTGGAATTCTGCTAGATTATCTTCTAAATAAATATGATATCGCTCCTGCCAGGATGAGTAAGCACAGATAACTGATATCCCCATTCCCGAAAAATCTTTCCAGCCTTGGCAGTATTCTAGGTCAGGTGAAGGCTCGTTGTTAGGGATACAACGGGCAATCTCGCAGTCGTATATCACTGCTTTTTGGGGAAATTCTGGTTTAGGCTGAGATATTCTATCTCTTTTTGAGCGTCTATTTGGTAACCAATTCAGCATTTTAAGTAGGTAGGTACAATAAAACTTTCCCTCCTTTAGCTTTATTTCCCTGTCAAAACAAAGTCAATTGTATGGGTGAGTGATCAATCTGATTCCACGGTAAGGGGGGAACGGGTACACCATGATCCGATCGCGGCAATTTGGGACAAAGCTGAAAACCGGGTGACATCTGGGATTTCCACTGCGCGATCGTTTCTGAACTGGGAATCGCGTAAAATGTGGTATTTCCTTCAACTGTCCTCAACCGCTGACTATAAAGATGCAGCAATTGTCCCCCTTGACTCTTCGGCGGATAAAATTCACCTATCCAACCCTTATATGCCCAAACTGCACAACCCAATAAAAAATTCATCTCCACAATGAACCTGCAACGATTAGTCATCTCACCCACGCAACGACAAAACCAACACATTCTCCTCACCGAAAGCCAACAGCATTACCTGGTGCGAGTCTTGCGACTGAGTAAAGGCGATCGCTTTATTGCGATGGATGGACAGGGAAACTGGTGGTTGAGCGAGTTAGCGGCTAACTTGAGTGCAGCTATCATTATTGAATCTATTCCTATCCAAACCGAATTACCCTGTACTATTACTTTAATGGCAGCGATGCCAAAGGGGAGTGGATTTGAGGATATCATCTCCGGTGCAACCGAACTCGGTGTAACCTGTATCATGCCCATTAAGAGCGATCGCACAATTCTCAACCCCAGTCCCCGCAAACTGGAACGCTGGCGGCTTATCGCCCAAGAAGCCGCGGAACAATCAGAACGTCAGATTGTACCTACGATTCTTGATCCCCTGGATTTTACCTCAGCCATTGAACAAGCTATCCACTCAGCCAGCCACTGTTATATTTGTGTCGCACGAGGTAACGTTCCTCATCTGTTAAATTGCTTACCCAACTCAGAAGTTTTCAACTCTAAACCAGAAAAGGAAGATGAGGGCGGGTTTAGTAACCTCAGGGTGACAACAAACGATAGTAGTGAAACCCGTCCCTACGTTCAAAACCAGGTTCCCTCGAACCCAGTGAAGGGTCAAAACCACGCCCTCGAACCCAGTAAAGGGTCAAAACTTCCTGTTATCGCCATTGCGACAGGACCCGAAGGCGGCTGGACTCCCGCAGAAATTGAACAAGCCATGGTTGCTGGATTTCAACCTGTTTCACTAGGACACCGGATTTTACGTGCTGTTACCGCCCCGCTCATGGCTCTCTCTTTAATTGCCGCTAGTTTAGAGGTACAAAAGTTGACATCCTCCCCCGGCTAAAGAGAGCGGGGGATTCCTCACCACGCCACCTTTTTAGGGGTGGTCGCTGATTGGGGTTGACGCTTCGCTGAAGGTTGCCTCCAAATGAGGTCTTACACCCTCTCCACGTCCGTTTATAGTCTCGGAATGCCCTCCCGCGACTTGTATTTACATTACCACAATAGTAGAACGTTATCC
>NZ_JAVKEW010000086.1:0-22250 GCF_040226375.1 Coleofasciculus sp. G2-EDA-02
ACTTGACTACAGCAAAAGGGAAACTGCAAAGCATCAACTGGAAGTATTTCGAGCCAATCTGGAAAGCTGACGGTTATACTTATGTCCACAAAGGAAAGAAATGTCCATTGATTTAACGATTAGAGGAATAGCGATCGCGCAAGAAGCAGCTTATACTATCGTTGGCTACCCTGGCTGACCTGACTTGGGCTAAAAACGATGAGTATCGAACTGGGGCATTGGAGGTGTTAAACTCTGAGGTGACAGGGATAAAATTGAAGATTCCGGGACTGAAGCTACTGGGGGATTCTCTGGGGGATGCAGGGATGACGTCAGAAGCCGATAAGTTTTCCCTCTATTTTGGCATTGGCGAAATTACCACCCGCACAAAAAGTGATGCGAGACTGCGAGAACGACTAAATCGGTATCTTGGATCACAGAAAAATCAACTCGTGGATGCGATAAATCAGGAATTAATTGAACCGGCGATCGCATCCCTAAAAGCCATCGGCAAAAATGGACTGGTGGTCATCGTGGACAACCTTGACCGCCTGGATAGTCACCCCAAAGACTGGGGGCGTCCGCAACAGGAATATTTATTTGTAGACCAAGGAGACTGTTTAAATCGGCTACATTGTCATGTTATTTATACCATGCCTTTAGGACTGAAATTTTCCGACGAATATGGAAATCTTACCCAGCGATTTACCGATGAACCCAAAGTATTACCCATGGTGTCGGTAAAATTACCTGATGGTGGGGTTTGTGAGACGGGGATGAACCTATTGCGCCAGGTGAGACAAAGCCAAAAAGTGAGTGGGGCGGATGGAGTTTAATCCAGACACCCAAGCCAGAGGAATTAGAGCTGCGTAGGGGCACGATATTATCGTGCCCCTACCCTAAATGGCGTGTGTGCTTACAGCGTATTGCAAGTTGGTGAGGTACAGTGCGATCGCATTCATCATCCGATTCAGTGATAGGATTAGCCTCAGCATTGGCAGAGATTCTTCCCTTTGCTTCGCTTCATTCTCCAATCACATCTAGAACACCCCTTCATACCAAATCCGGGTTAACCACCCCCTTTATAATTTAGTCCGCGCAGGCGGACGAAAGGCAAGTGTAGCTGCGATTGAAATCGCCTCCTCTTGATTTAAACCGAACAAGATTGTAAAGGTGCAGGGACAATAATATAACCCGTACTGACATCACCCAATACCCAATTGCGCTCAATCCCCCAATACCACCAGTAAGCGGCAATATAGGCACAGATTAAACTGAAGTTCCCCCAGCCAAAAAATCAAAACTGCCTCACCGTGCGGCTTTGCGCGATTTTTTAGCCGCCCTACATGGGTACAATCGCGCTCAACCTTGATGTAGCGAGGGTTTTCACCGATCTCTTGTCTATTGCAAAAATAGCGCGATCGCGCTATTTTTGCAAGTGCTACATGGGTACGATCTTTGAGGGCTTGAGCGCTCAAACGATTACGGTATAAGGCTTTAGCCTGGGCGCAGTACATCTGTATGGGGGGAACTTCAGTTTAAGTGAAGTAAAAGCCGAAATTTGGCAGTCAATTCTGACGTTTTGTCAATAACCTTGTAGAGACGTTGCATGCAACGTCTCTACAATTCAGTCGAAGATTTGAACCTTTAGTATTTCACAATTCAAATGGGTCGCAAACGTGTCACCTTCAAGGTAAAAGAACCCCCTCCCGTCTCTCCAAAAGCACGGACCCGGATAATATAGGTTCCGGTTTCAGTAATCCGGGAAAATAACAACGAATTCGTCGTGCCATCAGGACCATCATCATTTTCGGCAATAGTCGAGCCATCAGAGGCTAGGAGTGTGACAATTGTGTCAAAGCTATCTGAAATCAAATCAATAGCAACTTGGTCACCAGCACTCAATTCGAGGGTGTAGTCCCGGGCAAACCCGCCCTCACCCGTAGGAATATCTTGCTCAGTGAGGGTATCAGAGATTTGATTACGCTCAGGAATCGGAATCGGATTATACAGTTGATTTTGCGCTCTCACTGCCGCCGCAGTTAAGCCCACTGTCAACCAGGTTATAGGAACAAGCAGAGCAAAGCTAAAACGAGCGGCAAAGGCATTCATCATAGAAAAGCATTCATTTAGGCTAAACGGGTCAAAAAATTCGCAGGAGTCCCCAGGCTCAACGAATTAGTATGAATTATAGGCACTCTACTGTAGTTATTGATGATTTGGCAGTTATTGATGATTCGGCACTCATGATCATCACCGTCGAATATTGAAACAACACCACTCTTGACGCTTCCATAGGGTAGCCACTGTCCAGTTATGTTGTTCTAGGGTATCAGCAATGGGTTTCGCCTGATCCAACAATATCCCGCTAATAATTCCCCAACTCTTAGGACTTGCGATCGCACTAATTCCAGGAATGAGGTCAATAATCACTTCTGCCAGGATATTACAGAGAATACCATCAACCTTTTTCCCATTCAAAAGATGAGACAATAGATCAACACTACCTTTCTTCACCACTAAGCGATCGGCACTTATCTGATTCAGTTCTCGGTTGCTGCGGGCGGAGCGCACGGCTAGGGGATCAATATCCACCGCCAAAGCTTTTTTTGCCCCCAATAATACAGAGGCAATGGATAAAATACCAGATCCACACCCAACATCCGCAATAACTGGGTGGCTATTATCATAACCGATTCGCATTTCCAAGGCTTCCAAGCATAGCTGCGTGGTAGGATGGGTTCCTGTACCAAATGCCGCACCCGGATCGAGACGCAACAGCAGTCGCTCGGTGTGTTGAGGTACAGATAACCAAGCCGGATAAATCAAAAAGTGATCACCAATTTCTGTTGGTTCCCAATACTGCTTCCAACTGCTTGCCCAGTCTTCTTCATCAATCAAGTGCCACTGGGTTAGGGGGATTGGCAATCCTACCGTCAGCGCATCTTGGCGCAACCATAGGGAAAGTGCTGCCAAATCCAACAGATGTGCCTGATTTTGGGGTAAGTGCGCTCGGATCAGTTGAGAGTGTCCTTTGCTTTCACAGGACATCCCTCGACAGCCGAAACTCTCCAGTCGCCAGAAGATTAAATCCTCCAAGGATGGATCACTCAAAATTGTAATTTCCCACCAGCTATTTGCCATACGATTTCAGATTTTAGATTTCAGATTTTAGATTGAGGGAGAGCCGTTGAAAACCAACAGATACCGGAGAATCGTTGTTCTACTGTCTGAGTTATCCAAAATCCAAAACCCAAAATCCAAAATTGACGTGACTACAGTGTTACCGTATAAGCGTCCCGAATACCAGGAACTTTGGTGATTTCGGTCAAAATTCCCTCCGGTAGGGGATCATCAATGCTCAAGACCATTACAGCATCACCTCGGACAATTTTGCGACCGACCTGCATACTGGCGATATTCACATTAAAACTACCCAGCAGCGACCCAATTTTACCAATAATTCCCGGCATATCGCGGTGCAGGGTAAAAAGCATGTGGTGACTCGGTGGCACATTAATCGGAAACTCGTCAATACTGGTGATATGAATTTCACCATCGCTCAATAGCGCTCCCGTCACCGAATGTTCACCCAAGGAACCCTTAGCCGATAGCAGCAGCGAACCACCAGAATAATCTTGAACCGAAGCATCGCGGGTTTCAATCACCCGAATTCCCCGCTCTTTTGCCTCTATTGAAGCATTGACGTAGTTCACCCGCTCACGTAAGGCTTGGGATAATAGTCCTTTCAGAGAAGCTACCACTAATGGCTGACTATTATTTGTGGCTAACTCACCCTGTAACCGGACATTCAGCAGTTCAATCCGCCCACCCGCTAACTGACTGACTAAATTTCCCAGGGTTTCTGCCAAACGCATGTATGGTTTGAGCTGTTCTAACACATTAGGCGATAATCCGGGAATATTTACAGCTGAACGGGCAGGTAATCCTAAGAGAACATCACGAATTTGTTCAGCCACATCAATGGCAACATTAACTTGGGCTTCTGCTGTTGAGGCACCGAGGTGAGGCGTGAGGATCACTTCTTTGCCCAATTCTCGCAGGGGAGATTCTCCCAGGGGTTCTGACTCAAATACATCCAGTGCTGCCCCAGCTATTTTACCTGTCTTTAATGCTTCTGAAAGTGCCGCCTCGTCAATTACTCCACCTCTAGAGCAATTGATAATTCGAGCCGTCGGTTTCATTTTCGCCAAGGCTTCGGCATTAATTAGATGAGTGGTTTCCGGGGTTTTGGGAATATGCAGGGTGATGTAATCCGACTCCCGTAATAACAAATCCATATCCACTAGGCGACAGCCTAGCTGATCTGCTCGTTCCAGGGAAATAAAGGGATCATAAGCCAGTAACTTCATCCCCATGGAACGGGCGACTGTTGCCACATGGGAACCAATTTTACCCAAGCCAACAATACCCAGGGTTTTTTTGTAAACTTCGGCGCCGATAAAGCGTTTACGATCCCATTGACTATTTTTCACCGACTGATTGGCTTCTGGGATATGGCGTGATAACGATAGCATCATTGCTAAAGCGTGTTCAGCCGCAGCAATGGTGTTCCCTTCGGGGGAGTTAACTACCACAATACCCTGACGGGTAGCCGCCGGGACATCAACGTTATCAACGCCAACTCCTGCACGTCCAATAATTTTCAGTTGTTTGCCGGCGGCGATGATTTCTTGAGTCACACGAGTGCCAGAGCGAATCATCATGGCATCATAGTCAGCGATGATACCAACGAGTTCCTCAGGCGATAGAGTGGTTTTCACATCAACCTGAGCCACTTGGGAGAGAATATCAATTCCAGCTTGATCAATGGGATCGGATACAAGTACTTTAGACATTGCCAGTAGAAGGGTTGAAATGAGCTACACCGATTGCGCCTTACTGTAAATTAATATAGGACAGCTTATCAACTACACAACAGGGCTATCGCCGGACAATCGCGATGACTGACCGCAGTAGGTTATTGTAACGGTAAAGGGGTCAGTACTTACCACATTGACGGAAAGATTTAAACTTCCCTGGGTTTAAGTGGGTGTTGGTGAAGAAGTGTTAACCGCTGAAATCCTTATCCTGTCTGGAGTGTACCTGGCTGTATTAGGATGTTGCGATCGCGATAGATCTTTCATCACTTTTTGTATTTACTGATCCGCTAAGAGTAAAATTACTGCATCTTAGTCTCAAAGTCTCTGTAATGATATAGCTCTACCTGATACTATGAACTACCTGATTGCTGTCCTGGAAAATCGCATTGAAGCCGAAGAAGCTTACACGGTTCTGGAAAAAAGAGGCTTACCGATGAATCAAGTCACGATTCTCGGTAAAGGCTACCAAAGTGCGGATGAGTTTGGCTTGATTGACCCTAATCTCCAGGCGATTAAGCAAGTTAAGCAACTCGCCTATTGGTTGCTCCCCTTTGGCTTTGCGGCGGGATATGCCTTTAACCTACTCACAGCGATTGAAATTCTACCTATAAGTCCCATAGGCAATCATATCATTGGCGGGTTCTTCGGTGCGATCGCGGCAGCTATGGGCAGCTTTTTTGTGGGCGGTGGTGTGGGTATCGCTTTGGGTAGTGGTGACGCACTCCCCTATCGCAATCGCCTCAATCAGGGGAAATATATAATTGTTGTTAAAGGTTCAGAGGACTTAATTCGCCAAGCTACTCCTTTATTGAAAAAGTTTGAGCCGGAGACGATTCAAGGATATACGGAATGACGATAGAGTGAACACTTGCTCACTCCCTATTTCTTCCTCTTCCCTGCCTCCTGCCCCATGTTCGCCAGAGCTGGAGTTTAAAATGATGCCAAAAGCCACAAAAATATCACCGGAATCCGAAATTACAGATCAACAAAGAGAAGCAGCCGAAGCGGAAATTCGCGAAAAGCAAAAAGTCGTTGACTATGACACAAAAGAATATCCCGTAGAAGTGCTGGTCAAGAAATACAGGGATGGGCTGGACGAAGATATCAATGAGTTGTATATACCAGACTATCAACGAGAGATGATTTGGGAAGAAACTCGGCAGTCAAAGTTTATTGAATCTCTCTTGCTAGGACTACCCATACCCTATATTTTCGTTGCTGATTTGCGACCCAAGCAAGAAGATGATGAAGAGGATTTAGCTAGGTTAGAAATTGTTGATGGTACCCAACGTATCCGTACTTTAGACAGATTCCTGAATAACAAACTAAAACTGTGTGAACTAGAAAAGTTAGAGCAGCTTAACAACTTCAAATTCAGCGATTTACCCCTGGCAAGACAGAGACGGTTCAACCGTGCTACTATTCGCATGATTGTGCTGACTGAAAAAGCTGATGAAGAAACCCGACGGGATATGTTTGAACGCATCAACACAGGTAGCGTCCAACTCAATGAAATGGAGAAGCGTAGAGGCATATCTCCTGGTCCGTTTGTTGATCTTCTTGAAGAGCTTGCCAAAACTGACAAATTTAGGAAACTCTGCCCTATATCAGAAGCACTTGTCAGCAAACGCGAACCAGAAGAATTCGTGTTACGTTTTTTTGCTTACTTAAATAACTATCAAAACTTTGAAAGAAGGGTTAATAAGTTTCTGAATGAATATCTACAAGAACATAACCATGCTAAAATTAACCAAAAAGGTATGCGCTCTGAATTTCACAAAATGTTAGACTTTGTTGATACATACTTTCCCAATGGCTTTAGTAAAGCCAAAGGTCATGTAAAAACTCCAAGAATTCGATTTGAGGCAATTTCTGTAGGTGTTGCACTTGCTTTGAGGGAAAAACCCGATCTTAAGCCAAAGTCAATTAAGTGGCTTGACTCACCCGAATTCAAGGAATATACTACCTCAGATGCAAGCAACTCCAGACCGAAAGTAATTAAGCGTATTGAATATGTTCGCGATCAGCTTCTCGGGCAATCATGATTAGCGCCTTATTTCAGGACTTCAATGAACGATCTAGAGAAGTAAGTAAATATCTTATGTTCTTGAAGAGTTTGGAGCAAGGAACTACTAAATTAAGTATGGAAGGGAAGGGAAAAATTCACAAAATAAAAGAAATTGATTCTGAGTTAATTAAGACATTAAAAGCAAGTGGTTTTCTGTTGCTTTATAACTTAGTAGAAGCAACAATGCGAAATGCTATTGAAGCAATATTTGATGAACTCCAAAGAAAAGGTATTTGCTACGACAACATCAGACCTGAACTTAAAAAGATTGTACTTAAAAACTTAAAGAAGCGAGATCCTGACAAAATATTTGCAAGTATAACAGCTATTTCTATTGACATTATTATTGCTGGCTTTGACAAACAAGATCTTTTTTCGGGAAACATTGATGGTAGAAAAATAAGAACAACGGCAACTGAGTATGGATTTTCATATCTGACTGACTATGCCAAAACAGGTGATGGACAAGATTTACTGATAATTAAATCAAATAGAAATGATCTAGCACATGGATTTAAATCTTTTGAAGAGGTGGGAAAAGATAAAACAGCTAATGAATTATTAGAAATTAAAAATAAGACAGTTATATACTTAAGACAAATACTTCAAAATATTGAACAATATTTATCAAATCAAGACTATTTAGATTCATCTAGTTTAGGTAGTCCTTAACCTAATGATTCTGTTCAATATGATTTAGTATACTACGGGCGACTACTTGACCAAGCTTGACAGGTACAGCATTGCCAATCAATCGACCTACTATATCTATCGCTACAGGTTTATCAGAGTCTACAAACTCATATTCTGGTGGAAAAGTTTGTAATAAAGCTGCTTCCCTGAGAGAGATAGCTCGATCTTGTTCGGGATGACCAAACCGACCATTACCAAAACCAAAACACTGTGTAGTTATAGTTGGACTAGGTTTATCCCATTCCATTCTACCATACACTCCAGGATAGGTTTTCCCACTTGTTTTTATGTGGCATTTTGCAATTAAATCTTGAGACCAATCTCGCCAAGTTCCACCAGGTTTTGAAGCACGAATACGACGCATATTTAGTTCAGAAAGTTTGCTGCATCTATGTAGCCAGTCGATTTGAGAAACCTGACCAGCAGAAAGTGGTTCAAGGTGTTCAATAGTTTGTCGTACAGTTTTATATTGTTCTGGGCTATGTGTTCTTGGAATTAAGTGAATTGCGCCAAATTTTGAAGCAAGTAATACTAGCCGTTTTCGAGATTGGGGAACTCCATAATCTAGACAGTTAACTTCATAAGACTCAAAGCAATAGTTGAATTTTTTCAAATAGGTGGTAAATTCATCAAAAACTGAATGGTGTTTTAACTGAAGTACATTTTCCATTGAAATAATATCAGGTTGACATTCTGCAATCAGACGAGCAAAATCTTGTAGTAGCTTCCACTTTGACTGTCGATCCTGATAACGCCTTGAATAACTTGAAAAGGGCTGGCAAGGAGCGCATCCTGCTAATACTTTAATATGGCTTCCGTAAAAATGCTTGAATAAATCCAAACCCCTGACATTTTCTACATCTTGCAATATGAATTTTGCGTTGTTATTATGTTCATAAGGAAACTTACAGGCGGGATCGATATCATATCCAGCTTTAACGGGAAGACCTGCTTCCTCAAACCCATGTGTTAGTCCTCCAGCACCACAAAATAGATCTACTGTAGAAATACTTCTAGTCATTCACTCCCTCTTGTGAGAATATAGGTTTACTCATCTAATGTATACACCGCCAGCTTGCCTGACTCTATATCTGAGTAATACTTTTTGAGCATATCCTATTTCTTGATCATTTTATCTGTTTTTGGCACTCATTGATCATTTTCTCTATTGTTCGATTATATAGCATCTTTATTCCTGTAGATTCAGTTTGGTGTTGCCTGGAAATCAACCCAGAGATTGCTTGAGTTACGCTGACAATTCCCACACTCCACAGCAAGGTAAACCCAACCCAACTAAAGCTTAAACAGCCGAAATACGTCAGTTGAGTTAAATAAGACTCCAGAAGAAATCGCAGTCCTAAAAAATACGCGATCGCGGCAATACAAAACACTCCATACAAAACGGTTTGAATCATCGATGATGGTGTGGTGAACTGCACAAAAGCAAGATGAATGAGATTGAGCAGCAAAAAATTAACGGATGAATGTTACTGGGCTGTATTTGGGGGTAAACCCGCACGCAAAACTTGAATTTACTGAAATGAACCCTGGTTAATAGTCCAGTCTTTCTAATAGGATTTTTACGGCTTGGATAATCGCATCGGGTCGATCCACCCAGACAAAATGACCGCTGTTTTCAACCGAAAGTTGTACGCAATTTGTCGAGAGTTTAGCCAACTCATCGTGGATGCGATCGCGTAACTGATTCGCGGCTTTTAATGGCATCAAAACGGTTAGAAGTGAAGGGATGAAAAACGAAGAAGCTTTAAGACTAACAATCGGCAGATCCTTAAGATGACTAGCGCAGCGGACTTGGCGACCACTTGTATCTAAACTCAAGATTTCTCGTGTCATCGTTACCCAGTGTTTTGGGCGACAGAAAGAGCGTTTTACCGCTTGACGGGAATCAAGAGAAAACTGACGTAATTTAGGTTTAATTAATTCAAATACGCCAATTATATTTAGCAGACGAATGATGCCCAATGTTGCTCCCAAAACGGACATGATAAAGCCTGACGCAAAGAACAATTGTAATCCGCGCAGGATTAGGGGCATTTTTAACATCGCTGATTCATGTAACCCGTCGGTCAGGACTAATCCTACAACTTTTTCAGGGTAGCGATGGGCGTAAAGACGCATATTGTAACTGCCAAAGGAGTTGCCTACTAAAATATAGGGAGGTTCTAAACCCGCCAGGGTCAACATCTGGTCAAGTTCGGTGACAATCTGATGACTGGTGCGAGGATGGGGGCTGTGATCGCTCCAGCCAAAACCCGCACGATCATAAATACAAACCCGCGAAAGTTGCGCCAATTCATCCACCAAAAAATAGCCCTCAACTCCGCCCAAACTATGATCGAGTACAACGGTTGGATATCCGGTTCCTGCTGTAACGTAATGCAAGCAGAAACCGCCCACATCCACCCGTTGACCCGGTGGTGGTGTATGATCTTCTCGCCAGCAGGCGATCGCTTGATACAAGGTTGTAGCCGTTAGGATTAAAACTCGCAGGGAAAACAGCGACATAGGAGTAAGTCAGAGTAGGATAGAGTGCTCAGTTCGGTTCATCAGCTAGTTTCTATTCCCAAACAAATAACTTTAGCAATTTTTTCAGGGATGAAATATAATAACAAAATTATGCATAATTCATAACTCATCATTACTCATGCTGCCACGAGAGGATTTACTCAAAGGCGTCGAAAATCGCGATACGGTTGCCCGTGTAATTGATCAAGCAGAGCAAGCCATCAAAACCTGGGAAGTGGTGTTGAGCGATTTCCTCTCACCGCCAGCGCTAGTGGAAATTCAGCAGCAGTTTGCGCGGTTGACAGAGGTACAACTTTTGCCATGGGGGGGATATCCTCAATCTGAACGTCAACGTCTGGGGATCGCCCGTGAAGAATTTCCTGTGGATCAGTCTCAAGTTGAGGTAGCAGCGTTAGATATTGAGGGCAATTTCCTGTTTGATCCAGCCACCCATCGGGATTTCTTGGGCGCGATTCTGGGTACGGGGATAGTTCGAGAAAAAGTCGGCGATATTATTGTTTTGGGTGAACGCGGCGCTCAAGTGATTGTGGTTCCAGAAATTGCCGCATTTCTGGAGACGCAGCTCACTCAAGTGCGTTCGGTTCCGGTGAAAGCTCGACCCATTGAGTTGAATCAACTCAAGATTCGAGAACCGAAGAAGAAAGAAATGACGACAGTTGAAGCATCAATGCGCCTGGATGCGATCGCGTCAGCCGGATTTGGCACATCCCGCAGTAAAATGGCGGATATGATTGGCGCAGGTGATGTGCGGGTAAACTGGAAAGAGATTAGCCAAGCGAGTTACTCGGTTAAATCGGGTGACTTAATCGCGATTCGGGGTAAAGGGCGTTTGCAAGTTGGAGATGTTGCTATAACCAAAAAAGAGCGTTACCGTATCCAGTTAACCCGATTCATTTAAACCAATTCTCCCTAACAATTGCTCCAGCAGCATTAGGTTAAAAATTGATGACAGACTCAGTAAGCCATCAGCAGGAGGATCTTCCCGTCGAGATGCAATCATCTAAACTCAAGCCGAGCTTTTCTTGGCAAGGGATCTTTTCTTTGCTGATGTTTTTTTATATGTATCTGCCAATTTTGGTCTTGACATTTTACAGCTTTAATGAATCAGCCTATAGCGCTAATTGGCAGGGATTTACGCTGGAGTGGTATATTAAGTTATTTAGCGATACGCGGGTACTCAAATCGTTGCAAAATAGTTTGACTGTCGCTTTCGTTGCTGTGATTATTTCCGCCGTGATTGGCACATTAATGGCAGTTGGATTGGCGCGTTATCAATTTATGGGGAAGGGGTTATATCGCGGTGTGTCTTACTTACCGTTGATTATTCCCGATATTGCGATCGCAGTGGCAACTCTGGTGTTTTTGGCAGTGATTGGCACGCCGTTAAGCTTGTGGACGATTGTGGCGGCACATGTGGTATTCTGTCTGGCATACATTGCCTTTGTTGTCTCTTCGCGCATTTCTAGTCTTGATCCGTATTTGGAAGAAGCAGCACTCGATTTAGGGGCAACACCGTTTCAAGCGTTTATTAAGGTGTTATTGCCAGAGTTGATGCCTGCCATAATCGCGGGATGTTTAATTTCGTTTGTTCTCAGTATGGACGATTTTCTGATTGCTAGCTTTACGGCTGGCACCGGCTCGACGACTCTACCGATGGAAATTTTTAGCCGCATTCGTACTGGCGTTAAACCGGATATTAATGCCTTGAGTGTGATTTTAATTGTCGCATCTGGGGCAATTGCATTTGTGGGTGAGTTGCTGCGCTATCAGGGGGAAAAGAAGCGGCTGCAATAGTTATTTGTCATTTGTTATTCGGGATTTTTTAGAAAATAGTAAACTATTGATCATAAAAAAATATAGACTATTTGTCAACTATTAGGACTGTAGTCCCCAGAATTGGCGAAATGTATTAAAATTTGTAAATATAGAGAAATAGGATATAGCGTTTAGAATTGTCCGACGAAGCTGGAAATAAGGAGGGGAGAAGTGGAAGCTACCATAAACTGTGCTGAAGCCTGTATCAATGGTTGCGTGTTGGGTGATAAATGTCCCCACAAGGAGTATGCGGCTAAAGCCTCAACGTTTATCAATGAGACGTCATTGGATAAAATGCATGAGATGGCTGAGGAGGCGCGACGGAAGAAACGGATGGAACCACCAAAGTGGGTGATCCCTGATTTTCCCGATTAGTTTAAATTGGATTAAACTTAATCGTAAGTGATTACCCGGACATGATATAACTCAAGATACTATTGTGACGTAAACTGGGCACATTCCCCAAGGGAAACCCCCGATGCTTTGTGGCGATCGGGGGTTGGGGCTATATTAGGAAAAGAAGCTATTGCAACGTAACTACACCCTCACTCACAAACATTAGGGTAATCATTTTGATTCAAGCCATTGTCGTTGTGATTCACGCGATCGCACTTTCTCTTGCCTTAACCCAAAATCGCCCCAACTGTGGCACTCTGAGAGAATAGAGAACATACAAATAGTCTGACTACAGAAATTATCCCGATAGGTTATGCAAACACTTCCAACCCCTCAAACTGCCCCCAAACCCCCAGCATTAGATACCGTTATCCACCGTCGCCAAACCCGCCCGGTGCGAGTCGGGAATGTCACCATTGGTGGCGGACATCCGGTGGTGGTGCAGTCGATGATTAATGAAGATACGTTAGATCTTGAGGGTTCAGTGGCTGGAATTCGCCGCCTCCATGAAATTGGCTGTGAGATAGTCCGAGTCACGGTTCCCAGTATGGCGCACGCCAAAGCCCTCGCCCAAATCAAGGAGAAACTGATTCAGACGTACCAAGAGGTTCCCTTGGTGGCTGATGTTCACCACAACGGGATGAAAATAGCCCTAGAAGTCGCCAAGCATGTGGATAAAGTGCGGATCAATCCAGGGTTATATGTGTTCGAGAAGCCAAAGAGCGATCGCACAGAGTATACTCAAGCTGAATTTGAACAAATTGGCGCAAAGATTAAGGAAACCTTAGAACCCCTTGTCGTTTCTCTACGAGATCAAGGGAAAGCCATGCGAATCGGCGTGAATCACGGTTCCCTGGCGGAACGGATGCTATTTACCTACGGCGATACCCCAGAAGGGATGGTGGAATCGGCGCTGGAATTTATCCAAATCTGTGAATCCCTCGACTTCCGCAATCTAGTGATTTCCCTAAAAGCCTCCCGTGTGCCGGTGATGCTGGCGGCGTATCGGTTAATGGTACGGCGCATGGATGAGTTGGGGATGGATTACCCCTTACATCTGGGTGTCACAGAAGCTGGCGATGGGGAATATGGACGGATTAAGTCTACAGCGGGTATTGGTACGCTGTTAGCTGAAGGGATTGGCGATACAATTCGCGTTTCTCTGACGGAAGCACCAGAAAAAGAAATTCCAGTTTGCTATAGCATTCTTCAGGCTTTAGGACTGCGGAAGACGATGGTGGAATATGTCGCCTGTCCTTCCTGCGGTCGCACATTGTTTAATTTAGAAGACGTACTGCACGAAGTGCGGGAAGCGACGAAACACCTGACGGGTTTAGATATTGCTGTGATGGGTTGTATTGTTAATGGTCCAGGGGAAATGGCAGATGCTGATTATGGCTATGTGGGTAAACAACCCGGTTATATTTCTCTGTATCGGGGACGAGAGGAGATTAAGAAGGTGCCGGAAGATCAGGGGGTTGAGGAGTTGATTAATTTAATTAAAGCGGATGATCGTTGGGTCGATCCCTAAGTTGGTCGGGGTACGAGATATCGTACCCCTAAAATCACATTAATTAGACATGACTAAATGATAATAATATTGACAAGCCTTTTCAACGAGTAACCCAACCCAAACAGATTAAATTGTTGGGTTTCGCTTACGCTCTACCCAACCTACAATAACTTTGTAGGGGTGCAAGGCTTGCCACCCGTGTCAACTTAAGCCATAACCCTTACCAATTCTGGTTTACAGCCATTCAAGGAAGGCATAGCCTCAACCGAGGTATTTCCTTATCGAACTTGGTAACGAAAGTATTTTACTTCCCCTGCTTCCCCTGCTTCCCCTGCTTCCCCTGCTCCCCCTGCTCCCCCCGCTCCCCCTGCTTTTAGCGCTTAAGTTGACACCAATGAAGGCTTGCGCCCGCCCATGATAGAGAGGTAAACTATGTCGTTTAGCAATTATAAAAGTATTGGCGTAGTCGCTAAAACCTTTCAGATCAAGTATGTTCGGGACAATTTCATTGCTGAGCTTGAATTTGACGTCAGTGATAGTTTTAGGAATGAATTAGAGCTAATTTTAAATGAGGGGGTGTTTGATAATTCAGAAAGTGCTATTTGCGAGACGATTATTTATCCAATATTAAAAGAAGTTTGGAAAGCTTATCGCCGTAATTTTTTGCTCTGGAGTCACCAAGCACTAACTTATGATGAAAATTTATCCGGGACTCCTGATTATATCGTAGCAAAGCGCTCTCCCCTGGGTACAGTCGTATTCGATAAGCCCTATTTCGTAGTCGTTGAGGCAAAGAAGGAGAGTGACTTTACCGAAGGATGGGGGCAATGCTTGGCAGAGATGGTGGCGGTGCAGAGAATTAACAATGATCCAGAACAAAGGATATTTGGTATTGTTTCCAATGGGGCAATATGGCAGTTTGGTCAACTGATTTCTGATGACTTTACCCAAAATAAGAGGTTTTATACAATTCAGAACTTGGAGCGGTTATTTGCTGCCGTTAATTATGTTTTTCAACAGTGTGAGTTACAGTTGGATCAGCAATCGTAAATAGTTATACCCTATTTTTTTAGCAATCTGTACAACTTTGTTCCAGAGGTAGCCGGCTACATCTGGAACAAGAATAATGGATAATTAACAAATTCTAGGTAATTGATCACCCACTAGCATATCAACGATACGTTCCGCACCAAAAGCGGTTTGCAGTAATACAACTCCGGTAGGTGAGTCAATCACTTCACCCACAATACAGGAATCCTCTCCGGCTGGGTGAGACTTCATTGCAGATACTACAGATTCAGCGTGCGATCGCGGTACAATAACTACCAGTTTCCCTTCATTGGCTAGATATAACGGATCTAATCCCAAAATTTCACAAACCCCCCTTACCTCTTCCCGAATCGGAATCGACGCCTCATCTACGCGAATGCCAACTTCCGAACTTTGCGCGAATTCATTTAACACTGTAGCAACACCACCGCGAGTTGCATCCCGCATCCCATGAATTTGGGGACAAACCGCAAGAATTGCATCCACTAACCCATTTAACGGTTGACAGTCGCTTTTAATTTCTGTTGATAATGCCAATTCCCCACGGGCGATTAAAATAGCTGCACCATGATCTCCCAATTGACCATTTATAATCACCGCATCACCGGGTTGAATATGATGGGCGGAGATAGAAACACCTTCTCTAATAACACCAATTCCGGCTGTATTGATAAAGAGTTTATCGGCAGCTCCGCGATGGACAACTTTGGTATCGCCTGTTACCACTTGCACCCCAGCAGCATCTGCGGCTGTTTTCATACTTAGAACAACTTGCCGTAATGTTTCGACGGGTAGCCCTTCTTCCATAATCATGCTACAGGTTAGATACAGGGGTTTTGCCCCACTAACCGCTAAATCGTTCACAGTTCCATTAATGGCTAATTCACCGATATTACTACCAGGAAAGAATAGGGGATCGACGACATAAGAATCCGTGGTAAAGGCTAATCGATCTCCTTGACTAATTAGTTTGGCTAGGGGGATTGTGGCTTGATCTTCGAGTTGAGAGAGGATGGGATTATCGAAACTACCGACAAAAATATCATCAATTAAATCCCGCATAGCTTTACCACCACTACCATGTGCCAGGGTAATGGCGGTATCTTTAACTTTATTGGGGCGGCGTCGGATTTGTTCGATTTTTTGGAAGAGAGGATTTTGGTTATTGATCATTCGTTAGACGCGATTCAATTGAGTAAAGGGCGACGCGATTCAATTGAATGGACGGGTGTTGTTAATTAGGCTAAGGGAGTCGCCCCTACAGGTAATTTCTCCGGCGACGCCTGTTATCAGACGGCTACATTAGAGTTGTTCCTGGCTGCGGCTTTGGCGACTTTGGATAGGCGTCCATATTTGTAATACGCAGCACAAGCCCCTTCTGAAGATACCATACAAGTCCCAATCGGGTTTTCGGGTGTGCAAGCTGTACCAAAAACTTTACATTGCCAAGGTTTCATCACACCTTTGAGGATTTCTCCACATTGGCAAGCTTTGTGATCAGCGACTTGGCGATTGGGAACGGCAAATTTTACTTCTGCATCAAATTGGGCGTATTTTGGGCGTATTTTAAACCCAGAATTGGGAATATCACCGAGTCCTCGCCATTCAAATTTTTGCCGTACTTCAAAGACGGTATTCATTGCGTCTAAGGCGACGCGATTTCCTTGGGGTTGGACGATACGATCATATTGGTTTTCTACCTCGCAGCGTCCTTGAATGAGTTGCTGTAAGATCATCCACAAGGACTGCAAAATATCTAAGGGTTCAAAACCAGAAACGACTATTGGTTTTTGGTAGTGTTGGGCAATAAATTGATAGGGTTCTGTACCAATAACCATGCTGACATGACCCGGACCAATAAAGGCATCGAGTTGCAAATCTGGATTATCTAATAAGGCTTGTAAGGCGGGAATGACTAGAACATGATTGCAGAACATACTGAAGTTTTTGATCCCTTCAGTATCGGCTTGCAGGATAGTTAAAGCGGTACTAGGGGCGGTGGTTTCAAAGCCAATTCCGAAGAAAACGACTTCTTTATCCGGGTTTTCTTTCGCGATTTTTAGGCTATCTAGGGGAGAATATACCATGCGAATATCCGCCCCGGCTGCTTTGGCTTGGAGTAGACTTTTCTGGGAACCGGGAACCCGCATGGCGTCACCAAAGGTGGTGAGGATTACGTGAGGATAGTCTGCGATCGCGATCGCGTCATCTAGGCGTCCCCTGGGCATTACACATACGGGACAGCCGGGACCATGGATTAATTCAATGGTGTCGGGTAAGATTTCTTCGAGTCCATATTTAAAGATGGAATGGGTATGACCCCCACAGACTTCCATTACTTTTAGCGGTTGGGTTGAAGTTTTGCCTAATTGAGTGGTTAAAGTCTGGATTTGGAGCAGTAGGGCTTTGGCTTTTTGGGGATCGCGAAATTCGTCAACGTATTTCATGGTTTGTTTTTTGTCATTTATCATTTGTCATACTCGCCAAGGGAGAAGCAAGCTACGTCATTCGTCATTTGTCTACATTTGCCATGATTTATAACGTAGTCGGGGCGGGCGCGAGTCAAGTTAGATGTTTTCTGTGAGAGGTTATCGGTCAAACCCGCCCCTACATTTATTCTGCTAAGGCGAGTTCTTGGAGTAATTGTAAGGTTTCGGCGGCTTCTTGTTCGTCAAGGCGATTCATGGCAAAGCCGACGTGGACTAATACCCAATCGTTAACACAGGAGTCAATGGGATGATTTTCATCAATAATGCAAGCAATATTAACCTGACGTTGGACGCCGCCAATATTGACTATGGCTAATTGGTGTTCTCTATTGGTTATTTCAGTAATTTGACCGGGAATGCCTAAACACATTTTTTTGTTGTCCTTTGTTGGTTGTTCGGTGTGTTTTTATTTGAATGGTGGGGAGGGCGGGTTTTGTTCGGAAGTTATTCGGTAGGGAGACGAAAGTTTGTCCCTAAACCCGCCCCTACATCTGATATTTGAATGGTGGGGAGGGCGGGTTTTGTTCGGAAGTTATTCGGTAGGGAGACGAAAGTTTGTCCCTAAACCCGCCCCTACATTTTGTTTCAATCTCTCCCGATAACTGACTGATTGTGCGGCTGCAATTACGGCTTGTCCTAAGGATAGTCCTCCATCATTGGGTGGAACGACGCTTTGAGTCAATACTTTCATACCCATTCTCTCTAAATTTTCACTGACTTGTGTGAAGAAAATCCGGTTTTGAAATACACCCCCGGTGAGGATAACGTGATTGCTGATTAAATCAGGACTTAACTGCTGAACCATATTCGCGATCGCATCGGCTAATCCTTGGTGAAATTTTGCGGCAATGAGAGACTTTGGCACATTTTGCTTTAAATCTTCCAGTAATGCAAGCCATAGGGGACGAGGTTCTAGTTCAAAGAGAGTTCCCTTATCTAGGTTGGCAATCTCGAAGGGATACACCGCCAATTCTTTAACATAATTTAAGCTATCCTGGGTAACTAAGGCTTCCATTTCAATCGCGGCTTGCCCTTCATAGCTACATTCTGCCCGACAAATGCCCAACGCCGCCGCCACTGCATCAAATAATCGTCCGGTGGATGAGGCGAGGGGTGCGTTAATCCCTTTTTCCATTAACTGATTGAGAAGGGGACGGGGTTTTTGATCCAGAAATTGGATTAAGTCTAAATCCCCATACTCCTGTTGTAACGTTTCCCAGTTCAATGCTGCCATTAAGTGGGCGTAGGTATTGCGCCAGGGTTGATAAATTGCCTGTTCTCCGCCAATCATGGCGATGGGTTTAAATCTGCCTAATCGTTGGAATTTACGATAATCGGCGTATAGGAATTCTCCACCCCAAATTGTGCCATCTTCACCATAGCCTAATCCATCTAAAGCAATTCCCAATACAGGGGAAGTATTGAGTGGGATACTATTTTCTGCCATACAAGCAGCAATATGGGCATGATGGTGTTGGATAGGATGTAAGGTGAGATGATTGGCGGTAGCGAGTTCTTGTCCGAGTTTGGTAGAGAGGTATTCGGGATGTTTGTCTGTCGCGATCGCGCTCGGTTTATGTTCAAATAGGTTTAGGTAGAGATTTAGGGTATTCTGGTAAGTGTTAAATGCTGCCGCATTTTCTAAGTCTCCTAAATGTTGAGATAAAATCGCTTTTCCATCTCGCAATAAACAGAATGTATTTTTCAGTTCACTCCCCATCGCTAGTATGGGGGGAGAATTTTCAAATCCTGGGGGTAAAGGAATGGGTTGGGGTGCATATCCACGGGCGCGGCGTAGGGTTTGGGTGTAGAGGGTATGTCTTGCCATAGTTCCTCTGTAGGGGCGGGTTTCACGATTATCTTTATTTGTCACCCTGATGTGACTAAACCCGCCCCCATCAAAGTTTTGAGGTTGTCGTTTAGAGGGAATAACTCGCACAACGGAATCATCAACCCGATTAACAATATCACGGTTATGCAGGAGAAAATAATCGGCAATTTTGCTTAACTTTAAACGGGCGTCTTGATTATCGATACATTGAGGTTCATCGGAGAGATTACCACTGGTTAAAATAATTGGATAATCCAGCCGTTGCATGATCAGATGGTGTAGGGGAGTGTATGGTAGCATAAAACCCAGAGTCATTTGTCCCGATGCGACTGAATCGGCGATTTTGGGTGTAGAGACGTTGCATGCAACGTCTCTACAATTGTCGCGATTAGGGATAACATCGATCAAAACAATAGGGGCGGCGGGACTTTGTAATAATTCCCGTTCTTTAGCATTTAGAGTACAATATTGTTCAATAACCGCTAAATCTCGCGCCATCAAAGCAAAAGGTTTATGATAACGTTGCTTACGCGATCGCAAGTTTTGTACAGTGGTTTCATTAGTGGCGTCACAGGCTAAATGAATCCCCCCTAATCCTTTAATCGCCACAATTTTTCCCTGCTGCAATAGGGTACAAACGGTATCGATGGGGTTAGATGTATCAATCTTTTCACCATTCGCCCCTTCTAACCATACCGTTGGTCCACAAATGGGACAAGCAATGGGTTGGGCGTGAAAGCGGCGATTTTCGATATCAAGATATTCCCTGGCGCAATGGGGACACATCCCAAACTCTGCCATGCTGGTATGCTTACGGTCATAGGGAATCGAGCGAATAATCGAAAGACGCGGACCGCAATGGGTACAATTGGTAAACGGGTAATTGTACCAGCGCGATCGCGAATCCAGGGTTTCAGCTTGACATTGGGGACAGGTGGCGGCGTCAGGGGGAATTTGAGTTTGGACGGTACTATTGACACTCTGGGTAATGGTAAAGTCACAGAAGACGCGATCGCCTTGATAAAAAGTACGGTCAATCGATTCAATTCGGGCAAGGGGTGGGGACTCTAGCTGTAAGCGTTGCACAAATTCTGCGATCGCGTCTGTTGTTCCTGATACGTAAATTAAGACCCCTTGACCATCATTACAGACTTCTCCTACTAGATTACACGCCTTTGCCAAACGGTACACAGTTGGGCGAAATCCCACCCCTTGTACTGTACCCCGTACCCGAATTTCTTCCTGGTTGATTGGGGATGGATGATTGTTTATTGCCATTAGCTTTTCTCCCCTAATGTTTATGGGCGCAAGGATGGTGCCCCTACAAGGTTAATGTATCAATTTCAGCTTGCCAAGTCAGCCGTGGTTTTAATTGGGTTTGTAGTAAGGGAACCTTAGCCTAAATTATAGAGAAATCAGGACTTTAAAAATCGTGAATTCATCGTATTCTAAAACACTCGTTCACCGTAATCGTACAATTAGGAAAAGCTAGAATATCAATAGACTGTTGCCCTTTTAGAATTAACTGACGTTGGTAACCATCTACTTGAGGATCTCTAAAAACGTGGAGTTGCTGTGTTGTCACATTAAAAACCCAGTAGTCAACAATACCCGCTGCCGCATAGAGATTGGCTTTAGTCCCTAAATCTCGATTGATTGTGGTATCAGCAATTTCGACAATCAGGTAAACCTCCTCTGGCTTAGGATGAGCGTCTGCATAAAAGTTAGCATTGGGATGGACAACTGCAATGTCAGGTTCTGGTTCTGAGTAGGTATCGAGTTGAATCGGATCTTGCAGTCGTACTAAGACTTGATCCCCCAGAAGCTTTTCCAAACATTTTTCAAGGCGTTTACAAAGTGCCCTATGGGCAGGACTTTTGGGCATTTTCCGGATTATTTGTCCGGCGATGAGTTCAACCTGTTCATCTGCTGCTAAAATACCGACCTCTGCCATTCGATGGTAATCAGCCGTAGTAATCAGGCGAAGATTGGTGAGTGGAAGGGGGGTTACGGTCATAGGTTGGATATCAGCTTTGAGCTTAATTTTATTATAAGCTTATGGCAATTGAATTCCGAATTCCTAGTCAAGGCGTAAATGCGTCGGTTTTATAACTTATTTTACCAATCAGCAGTCCACAATGGACAACAGCGGTGTCTATTGCGGACGACTAAACGTAACGTGTATGAGTTAACTAGAATGAGTTAGAATAGCTCAAATAACTGATCTATTCCCTAATTCCTAATCACCTTAAATGCGCGTTATTATCCAGCGAGTTAAATCTTCTCAAGTAACAGTTAACGGTGAAGTCGTTGGCAAAATTAATCGCGGGCTAAATTTGCTAGTGGGGATTGCGGATAGCGATACTGAAGCCGAATTGGATTGGATGGCGCGAAAATGCTTGGATTTGCGTTTATTTCCCGGAACCGATAGCGGTAGCGATCGCTGGGAAAAGTCGGTTCAGGAGATTGGCGGCGAATTATTGGTGGTGAGTCAGTTTACCCTGTATGGGGACTGTCGGAAAGGGCGTCGCCCTTCTTTCTCGCGATCGGCGAATCCAGAACAGGCGGAGAAGCTTTATCAGCAGTTTGTGGAAACGCTGCGCCAGAGTGGGTTACAAGTAGAAACTGGGGTATTTGGGGCGATGATGCAAGTCTCCATTGAAAATGATGGACCCGTGACATTGCTGCTGGAGCGGTAAATTGAGGTGTGCCACGCCAGTAGTGTGAGCATCTTACTCGCTACTAATACCAAATTTAAATTTATGGTAGGGGCACGATATTATCGTGCCCTTACAGCTTAAGCCAGAAACTCTCCCACTCTGGGGAGAGGGGAGCTATTTTGACATCCTCCCCCGGCTAAAGAGCGCGGGGGATTCCTCACCACGCCACCTTTAGCCGGGGTGGTCGCTGATTGGGGTTGACGCTTCGCTGAAGGTTGCCTCCAAATGAGGTCTTACACCCTCTCCACGTCCGTTTATAGTCTCGG